>NZ_JBVVPM010000075.1:1780-29447 GCF_055811255.1 Bradyrhizobium sp. MI1.11 | reverse complement strand
CTACAACGAAGTCCGGCCCCATAGCGCGATCGGCAACAAGGCGCCGATATCGCTGTTGAATGGCTCATCGGCGCCCCGGCCGGCATGAGCTAAACCCCGGAAAATTCCAGCATCAGCTGGCCTAGTTTTGGGGAGCACTTCAGTACCGGGGCCAGCTCTCTTCAAACTGGATTAAGCCCGTGGGGCAAGGTCACGAGCGATGTCCAGTGTGTCCGGAGCTATCGCTGAAAGTTGGTGACGGCGGGAATCGGAAAGGCGGCATATCGTGGGGGTGCTTGACGCCTCCACTTCTCCACCGAAGGAGCGATATGCCATGTCCAACGATAACGTCATCCAGCTGATTCAGCCAGGAATCTTCGACGGTCAACTCACAGAAGTCTTGCGCAACGGGGCACGTGCCCTTCTCGCCAAGGCGGTCGAGGCCGAAGTCGCAGACTTTCTCGGCCAGCATGCCGATTTGAAGACCGCGGACGGCCACCAGCGCCTCGTGCGCCACGGTCACCTGCCGGAACGCGAGGTGATGACCGGCATCGGTCCGGTCGCCGTCCGCCAGCCACGTGTACGCGATCGCGAGGCGGCCGCTACCGATCCTGGTCGCATCCGGATCTCTCCGTCGATCCTACCGCCCTACATGCGCCGCTCGAAATCGATCGAGACGCTGCTGCCGATCCTTTACCTGAAGGGTATCTCCACCGGCGACTTCTCGGAGGCGCTGGCGGCGCTGCTCGGCAAGGATGCTGCCGCGTTGTCGGCATCCGCCATCGGTCGGCTGAAGGACGGTTGGATCGACGAACACGCCGCGTGGCAGGGGCGTGATCTGTCGGCGAAGCGCTACGTTTACATCTGGGCCGATGGCATCCATCTGGAGGCGCGTCTCGAAGACGAAAAGCAGTGCATCCTGGTGCTGATCGGTGCGACGCCGGAAGGCCGTAAGGAACTGGTCGGCTTCACCGATGGTGCCCGCGAGAGCGCGTACGATTGGCGCGATCTGCTGCTTGATCTGAAGCGGCGCGGGCTCGCCGTGCCTCCGCGGCTCGTCATCGCCGATGGAGCGCTCGGCTTCTGGAAAGCTGCCGGCGAGGTCTGGCCGAAAACGCGCGAGCAGCGCTGCTGGGTGCACAAGACAGCGAACGTGCTCGCCAAGTTGCCGTAGAGCCAGCAGCCGAAAGCCAAACGCGCGTTGCAGGAGATCTGGATGGCTGAAACGAAGGTCGCCGCCGAGCTGGCGTTCGGCGCCTTCATCGAGAGCTACGCGCTGAAATACGAAAAGGCGGCCGACTGCCTGAACAAGGATCGGGACACGCTGCTGGCTTTCTATGACTTCCCGGCCGAGCACTGGAAACACTTGCGGACGACGGACCCCATCGAAAGCACCTTCGCCACCGTGCGCCACCGCACCATCCGATCGAAAGGCTGCCTATCCAAGGACGGCGCTCGCGATGGTCTTCAAACTGCTTGAGGCCGCGCACAAAAGCTGGCGTCGTCTCGATGGCCACAACCAGTTGCCAAAACTCGCTCTTGGTGTGACATTCAACGACGGGATCGAGGTCGTCGCTAAACCGACTGACCGTCAGCCCATAACCGCCGCCGCCTGACCGGCCCGCTCGTCACCAAAAATTGGCGATAGCTCGTGTGTCCGGTCGCCTGGCTCTTGCCAGAATTGGTAGGTTCGTTCCGCGCAGTACTCCGCTAAACGACTAGAGCCCTTCTGCCGGAAGTAGGCGGTGCAACTTAAGACCAGAAGCACTCGAGGAGGGGCGACTTGGTAAGAATGAACATGGCGACTCTGACCAGGAGTAGAACTCCACAAGTAGGACGGTCCGCTCCCTCTCTCAAAGGAGAAAACCACATGACCACTCGCACGCCATGGAACGCACCCGACGATATGAAAATGCCTCTTGACCTGGTGAACCGGTTGATGCCAGCGGGACGGAAACTCGCCAAGCCAGATATTGTTGAGCTATGGCGCAGTAAGGTCAGCGCAAACGCGTCAAGTGTTATGCTCGGCGCTATTGAGTTAATTGAGCAGGGGTTCGCCCCAGCGGCGATGGGGCGCGATGTGGCTTGCTGCTGCTCCCCCTGTTGTTGTGCAACTACTGTCACAAATCCGATAGGAAGTCGCGTGAACTCGCCGTCTTGTGCTGAAGAGGCGAACACCGGACAAGGGGAATAGTCCCGCGTTCGTTTCGACCGGAGCCGGCTGCATGCAAGTCATGTCGATCTGGGTAACAATGTCTAATGGCTCCGAATGGAACGGAGACCTCGGTGCCTTCCGAGAGACTCTGGCGCTTGAATACCTAGCCAAGGGCATCTTGATTGCTGGCCATGAGGCCAGGATTGACTTGGACCGATTGGCGGTAGCACCGCCCGCGTGTTCGTCTGATTTTGGCGAATCCAGAGCGTATGTTATGCACGTGCGAGCGGCGACTGCAAGAAGCGGCAGAGATCAAGCGGCTGCGCACCGGGTACATCACCCTTGCAGGCGGAGGCCGTGCGACCTTCCTGCCGGATCCGTTTTTGAACGGTCCATTGAATACGTCGTGCCCTGTGAGGGCATGACGCCGCTGAAATCTTTGCTGAAGCGGAATGACGGTTTCAAGAGCCACGTCTCCATTTTCGGTCTGCGGCCGTCTGCCCGAGCGGGAGGAGTTCACATTAGGGCCCGTCCGATCACGGTCATCGCCGACGGCGTGCCTCAATCTCCACCGCACATGAAGCGGGAGTTCCGCGACCGCAAGTTCAGCGACCGGATGACGCCAGCCGCTAGGATACCCGGCAGCTTCGGCCCTGCGCCTAAGGTTCTGATCTGCTCGCTCGGGAAGATGAGCGTCGGACATTATCAGCGGCGCGATAGCGATTGCTGGAGCAGGATTTCGTTTTCCGCATTGGGAAACGAGGCATTCATGAACGGGCAGCAGCAGATGACGGCCTCGGCCGAGATGCTGCGTCTCGACGGCTGGATCAAGCGTTTTTTCGCAGGCGCCCACACCGCCCACATCTGCGTCTGCAGGCGGTGATGCGGGCGCGGCGGTGCCCTGGGGGCAGCGCTTATTTGTACGAATCGATCTCGACGCTCGATGCAAACATTGTCTGGGTCAAGGTGCTAGCTCGCAGCTCGCGTGATTACACCTCAGAAGAAAGCCAAGTGGCTCATCCGGTTCGTGGAGTGCCGAGTTACTCAACAGTTTCGATCGAACAACCAGGGCTCGCGGCCGGCGGTCGGCCATACGGAACTGTTTCGCAACACGTGACGGGGCCGCCCCGGTCGCGCTCCCGCGGGAGAGGGTAGTGGAATGGATACAGAGGCTACCTTCACCGCGCTGCCGGTGCAAATTGTCGATCTCTCGAACGGTATTCTGGTTCGCCGTGGCGCGACCCGATTACAAATCGAGGGCCCCGGCCTTCGGCTGGTCCTTGAGCTGATTTTCGCGCTAGCCTGCGCGGAAGGTACATCGAAAGCGGAAATTAGCGATCTGGTCTTGCCCAGATTCACCGGTCTCAGCGAACGTGATGTGAGCTTGCTTGTCGACAACCTGATCGCCAGTCGTCTGCTGCTGCCGCGCGTAGCTGGCAGTTCCGAGACAGACAGCGACCCATCGATACAGATTTTCCGATGGCAGTGCGGCGAACGAGAGGGCCGCTCGCTGGCGCAAGTGCGGCTTGCGATTGCCGGCGTCAACCAGATTGCGCGCGAGCTCAAATCGGCGTTGTTCTCTTCTGGCATCGAACAGGTGGCCGTGATCGACGATCCAGCCTTGCGCAGCACACGGCTGTCCCACAAAGATGGCACCATCGATATGGCGGCGTGGGCCCACGCCATGCCGCTGCAGGAGGAACATTGCGCCTCCTTGCTGGACTCCAGGATCGATCTCCTGCTAGCGGCGAGCGAGTTTGGCAATCAACATGCATTTCGTAGATGGAATCAACTTTGCGTCGAACACAGGATCCCCTTCTTGCCGGTCCTGCTCACGGACAACATCGGCCAAGTCGGCCCGCTGGTGCAGCCTGGCCACGGGCCCTGTCTTGAATGCTTGCGAGCCCGCCAAAATGCCAATCTTCACCGGCCCGATGCACTTCGGGCGTGCGAAGAGACAGGTCAGCTGCACCAGGATGCGATTGGCTTCCTACCGGCAACGGCGAATGTCCTCGGCGGCATCGCCGCCATCGAGGCAGTTAAATATTGGCTCAACGCTCGCGATTTGGAGAGTCTAGGGTACATGCTGGAATTCGACCTATTAAAGTCTGTGATGATCAGACGCAAGGTTCTCAAGATCCCGCGCTGCCCTGTCTGTGCGGCCACAAGGACGCAGTCATCGATGCAGCTCTCGAAAACGCCCACTATTTAGGATTTCTCATGAATGCGCCGGAATTTAGCAATTTGGCTCAGGTGGTCGAGGGCATTGTGGACGAGAAGGTCGGCCTTGTCGCTGTGCTCGAAGAGGCCCGGCCCGAACCCGGCGCACCTAACTTCTTCCATTTCCGGGCCACAGCGTGCAACACGGCCGCGTTTGCCCGGCAGGTCAACTTCCGCCATTCCGGCGGCGCCTCCACAACCCGCGACGGCGCCATGGCCAAGGCGATCGGGGAAGCGTTGGAACGCTACTCGCCCGCGTTGTACGACGTGGAGCAACTGCCGCTGTTCTCTTGGCAGAATGCTCATTGCGCAGCAATAGACCCCGACGAATTCGCGCTTTACACCGCGGATCAATACCGGCAACCCGGCTTTCCTTTCGTTCCGTTCCGGAAGCACACCGAGATCCGTTGGACTCCCGCGATGGATCTGCGCAGTGGGTGCGAGGTTATGGTGCCCGCCTGCCGGGTGTTTATGCCCTATCTTTTCTATCTCGGCTCCGGTGAGAATCCGATTGATCAGCCGATCTCGACCGGCCTTGCTTGCCACGGCAATTTCGCAAAGGCCGCCATTACCGGGCTCTGTGAAGTGATCGAGCGTGACGCAGTCCTGATCGCGTGGCAGGCGGGGTTCAGTCCGCCTTCTATCCGGATCGAAACCTTGTCCGACGACCTTTATGATATCGTGCAGCGTTTCTCATCCAAGAGCTTGAAGGTCGATATGTTCGACATCACCACTGACAATCGTGTGCCGACCATCCTTAGCACCATGCGCGGCCTCAATCCCGAGCAGCCGGCGCTCGTCGTTGCTGCGGCTTCCTCCCTGAACCCAGCGGAGGCCGCGCGCAAGAGTCTAGAAGAACTTGCCCATTCCCGCCGTTATTGCCAGTGGGTCAAGTCCTACGTTCCGCGTCTGAAGCCGGATCCGCCCGCATTTGACTGTGTCGTCGATCAGATGACGCATTTAGGTTTCTATGTTGATCATGAGAATCTCCACTATGCTTCATTTTTGTTCGCCTCCGATCGCCGCGTAGACTTCGGATCAATGGCAAACGGGGCAACTGGTGATGATGGCGAGGACCTGAAGCAGCTGGTTTCTAGGATTGCCGCGACGGGGGAGCGCGCGCTGATTGTGGATTTGACCTCGACGGACGTTGCCAGCCTCGGGTTGACCGTAGTGCGGGCGTTAATCCCTGGCTATCAGCCGCTGCATATGGGCTTCAAACTGAGATCGAGAGGCGGGCGGCGGCTGTACGAAGTGCCGCAGCGTCTAGGATATCCCGGGATAGGTGCCGGGGAGATGGATACTGCGGCGCCCCATCCCTATCCATAATGGAATGACATGGAACCTACTAATTGGCTAAAACAGCGTGAGACCGAAAACAACGAGGAGCGGCTTTGGGAGCTATTTCATGAAAACTCGAAAGTGACGGGTTTTCATCGAGGCTTCTTCACCGGGGCGATCGCACGCCAGATGGCGGAGCAATATGATCACTTCGCCTTCGACGGCTGTGCGCGTGTTCCGCTGCCGACGGTTGGCGAGCTGGCGTTGCCGCTCGGGGTCGCGATCCGGAGGCGACGGACACCACAAACCCTCGCCCCTGGACGGAGCATTCGGCTCGGCGAGCTTTCCAGCTTGGTGTTCCACGCGGCTGGGATCACGCGGCTCCAAAGCAACGGGTTGTTTCCGCGACCATTCCGGGCGGCGCCCTCCGCGGGCGCCATGTATCCGCTTGACCTTTTCGTCTACGCCGCGCAGGTAGAAGGCCTGCCGACGGGCCTGTATCACTATAATCCCCACCGGCACGATCTTGCCGCTCTGGTCCAAGACGATTGTTCACGGCAGCTTTCCGACGGGCTGGTGCAGTCCGAACTTGCTTATAACGCCATCTTCCTGGCCTTTATCGTCGCCACCTTCGAAAGGTCCACACAGAAATATCAAGAACGGGGATACCGGTTTGCGCTGATAGAGGCCGGCCACATCTGCCAGAACCTGCTGCTCGCCGCAGTTGCCCACGATCTTGCCGGAATGCCGATCGGCGGGTTCTACGACGCCAGGATGGATGCGTTTCTCGAACTCGACGGGGTCACCCATGCAACCGTTTATGCAGTTGCCATTGGGGCACCACCGCTCGCACCACCCAAAGATCACTCCATGGAATAGTCACGCCATACAATTGGCTCAGAGGTGCTCCCGCTCGATGCGTTCAGCTTCTCGGCCGTATCCCTCGGAAGCTTGGCTGGCTGCCCCGCTACCGACCTAGGCTTTCTCGACTAGTGCAGCCTCTGGGGCGTGCAGCCAAACCTGGTCGCGAGTGACGTCACTGCCGCCCAGCGCGAGGAATGTTTGCCGGCGTGATCCAGAAAGATCCGACCGCTCAGGTCCGCACCTCGCGCGAAGCCTACCGTCCTCTTGGTCGTCATTGCTCCCCTCTCAGGACTTAAGACCTCTGAACCGCCCCGGGATTGCCCGAGGCCATTTGAGTTTAAGATATGCCGCAATGGCCGGTTTTTCCAGCATCGCGTAGTAGCGTTGTTCGGCCTCGGCCGGCGGGATGTTGCCGATGGGCTCCAGGGCCGCCGGTAGTTGAACCAGTCCATCCATTCCAGGGTCGCGAACTCGACTGCCTCGAAGCTGCGCTATGGCCCGCGCCGATGGATCACCTCGGCCTTGTAGAGACCGTTGATGGTTTCGGTTGTCATAGGAATCTCCAACACTGCCGACCGAAGGCTCTACAACGGCTTCAGCCAGGCGTTCGGTGTATTTGATCGAGACGTATTGGGCCGATTCAACCGATCGTCGCAATACTTTGTGTATGGCTCACTCGGAGCAATACGTCGAGAGCTTCCGCTGGTGCTTCCAGCCGAGGGTTTCCGGGGCCTGGTGTTGAGTGCAAGAGCCACGCGCCTCAAGGTCATGGGCGTGTGTGCATTGAGAGGGGTGCCCTTTGGGAAGTACTGGCGCAGCAATCCCCTGGTGTTCTCGTGGTACTGCGCTGCCAAGGACTATGAGGATCGCAGAAACACTTGAACGCCTGCGTTGACCTTCAGGCGCCCGTGCTGCGCCAGCTCGGCTCCTTGATCCCACGTCAGCGCCCGCCCAAGTTGCTCCTGCAAGGTGACAATCGTGCGGGTGATAGCCTCGCGCACGGCCTCAGCGCCATGCCCGGCGAGTACGGGTCCATTCTTTACGCGAGCTTCGTGGCTATGGCCCATCATGCGCGGCACATGCAGCAGCATGGTGAATCGTGTCGTGCGCTCCACCAAGGGGGCCGATCCCGGAACTTCCAAGGCCCACGATGAGGTCACCTTCCCAGTGGCCCGGCACGGCTCGATCAGTTGCCTCCGCCGGACGTTGATTGATCATGATTTCGGGAGAAATGAAGCTCCTCTCTTTACGGGCGCGCGCTCTCGGCATTCGCGGGGGCCCGCCCGGTCCGCAAGTAGGCCGTCAGTTCGCGACGCAAAGCTCCTCGACCTTGTACATACAGCGCCTGCTAGATGGTTTCGAAACTGACGCGCATCGGAGTCGAGCCGAAGGCGGCGAGAAATCTGTTCCGGGCTCCACGCCGTCGCCTAGCGCCGGTGCTGTCGATGCACCGCCCGTCGCCCCTCCATAGGACCTTCGGGCCAACGATGGGCACTCCGTCGGGCCTGGCCATCATACCGGCAAGCCTGTTTCGCACATAATTTTGCAGAACTGGATTACCGCCAAGTTCGTCGGCTTTGGCCGTCGGGCGGACCGATCAGCGTGCCATTGTGCCGTGGTCGCTCGATACTCCCGAGCACCGTTGCGCCTGGCGCCATTGGGCTTGAGTTCGCGCGATGTCGTACACGGCGGCCGCTTCAGCTGCCGAGCAATGGCTCGTATGCCAAACAACTGCGCAAGCAGGATCGCAATCTCTTCGCGTTCGGCGAACGTCGCCCAGACGGCACTCTTGATGACGGTGAGAGATGCGTTGGTCGCATACCGCCCGCCCTTCGGGAGCGTCGCACTCCACCAGTTAGCGACATCTCGGCATCAGTCGCAGCCCTCTTCGCTCCACCATCCCAATGCAATGGCGATCCAGAACTGCCTGCAATTCTCGCGGCACGCCCGATTCAATAACCGCATCGAACCTCCTTTGCTTCGCGTTGCGACGACCGGCTGAATCCGCTTTGGCTGCCCTGTCGCTGTGGTGCACGAGCTGCGGTTTGCAGCCGACTTGGCTGCAATCGAGGTCACTGCCTACCAGCGCGACGGGGGCTCGCTGGTGTGATCCAGAACCATCCGAACCGCTCGAGTCCGGACCTTGGGTGAAAACTTGTTCGTGGTCTTGCTCGTCATGGCTCCATCCCCTCAGGAGTTGCAGCCTCCGGCAAACCCGGGCAGGTTCAAATCGGCTGACAAAGAAGCATCAGCGTGCGATCATGAAGCATTCCGCCGATATGGAGGCGCAGCTGGTGGAATCGCTAGGAGCTGTTTCTTCGATCAATATGCGGATTCCGACGAAGCCGGCCATGCATTCCAATTCGAAGCCGGCCGGGTATTCCGATCTGAAGCCGGGCCACCCGTGGCGTCGTTCGCATGGGTCAATTTCATTGATGTCGTCGAGGGCTGGGAAGGTCAAGAGACCGGTTGATCTTGAGCGGTTTGCTTCTGCTTCCTCGATTAAAGCTCACCGGTGCGCCTCCGGCGGAAGCGGGGGGAGCACAACCAAGCCATCGGCCGCTCGCGCGGAAGCCGCACAAACAAATCCAACTGCGTCGTCATCAATCGCTTCAACAAACGCGCCTACAAAGGCCGTAATGTCATCGAGCGCTGCTTTTGCAAAGGACTTCCGGCGCATCGCCACCCGATACGACAATGTAAGGGTCCGCCACTGGCCGTGCGGCGCGAAGCTCCGCAAGCGCACCCCTTGGCGGCCCCAGCCCCGCAGCGGGACCATATTGGCTTTGGATCCAGGTCTCGTCGATGAAGACCAGCCGGCCCGGATCGACCGCAGCCTGCCAGGATTGCCAGCGTTTGCGCCTGCGAGAGACGTCAGCGCGAGCCTGCTCAAGGGCGAACAGTGTTTTTGTATCGGAGTCCCTCCCGGCGCAGGAACAGTCAGACCGCGTTGTGCGAGACCTTGACCCCGTGAGCTGCCAGCTCCGCCTTCAAGCCATGCAACGTCAGGTGCGGCGTCTGAGTGATCCGCCCGACGATGAAGGCACGGTTGGGTTCGAGCACAGGATTGCGTTGGCCGCTCATCTTGCCGGGCGCAACCGAACCGGTGGCCGATGCCGCTGCGACGACTTCACAACTGACGAGACCGCAACGCCAGACCGTTCCGCCACGGACCGGCAGCTCTCGCCTGCCAAAGCCGACGCCACAACGCGCTCGCGAAGAACCAGGGAAAGCGGTCGGGTCATGCGATGCTGGCCTCCAATCCAGTCAGCATTTTGAATCATAAACGGACAAGATCCGGAATCCCCTCGATTCAATTAAGAAAGGAAACGCTTTAACCCCGGCAGAGGCTCCACCAATCGAAGCGGAGACTCTGTTCAGAAGACCGGGACCAGCTCTGTTAGCCACCCAGGGCACAACCGAACGCCCAACAGCTTGGTGGCGCCGTTCCCATAAAATCCAAGAGCTGACGCAAATGAAAGCGGCTTGCCACGAGTGGGCGAGGGTGGCCGACGACTTAATGGCCGCTGCCTTGCTGAAGACGGCAGAGAAACACGGCGGCAGTTCTTCACCCCTACGACCGCGGTCGCCTGAACGGACTGAAGTTTGCGGTTCGACGCGCCTGGTGAGCCAGATGCCAAAGAAAGCCCCGCGCGAGCGGGGCTTTCCTTCAGAGCCTTGAGAATCAATACGATCCGACGACTGGCCCGCCGAACTTAAAGTTCATGCCAACCTTGGCCACCGACAGCTTGTTCTTAACATCGTTGGCGATTGCGGGGTCGCCTGCGAAGGCCGAGAAATCGCGCGCGATGCTCTTCTTGTCGAACTCGACATAGTTATACTCGATGAATGCGCTCCAGTTGGGCGAGAACGCGTATTCCGCACCGAAGCCCAGCAGCCATCCCCACGTGGTGCTGGAAGAACTCACAGCCCCGCCGCCGAAACCCACAGGGACGCTGAAGTTACGATCGGTGTGCATCCAGGCTGCACCTCCCTTGAGGTACACAAGGGTCCGGTCGGCAACAACACCGCCGACCCGACCCGACACGGTCGCCAGCCAGTCGCTCTTGGACGTGCACGATGCACCAACTCCGAGGCACGGTGTGGTGCCCTTCACGTCCGTACCAGCGATGTCGCCGTGGACCCCAAAGACAGTCCAACCGGACTGCCAGTTGTAGCCAGCCTGTCCTCCGCCGAGAAATCCGCTTCTGCTGTTCTGGGTGACCGCGATTCCACCCGGAGCGGGCACTCCTGTGATCGCGGTCAGCGAGGTCTCGGTGGTGCCCCAACCTGCGCCGGCGTGGGCGCCCATATAGAAGCCCGTCCAGCTCCAGACCGCGGCGGGAGCCGCCATCGGCACCTTCATGGCCATGTCGGCGGCGAAGCTCAGGCTGGTGGAAGCGAGGAGAATAGCGGCAGCCGCGATCTTTGTTTTCATCGTGAGTCCTCGTAGAAAACAGTTGTAGGAGCCTTCATAAAGCAGGTGTGGACTGTGGGTGCAGCTACCAAAATTGGCAGGCTCCGGTTAGGGATTTGGATGTCCGAAAAGTGCTTACGCGAGCTTTTTGCGCTCGGGACGATGCTGCGGCACTGGGTCTCCGGACTCGCCTCATAAGATCCCCTCGAAGGCTGCCATGTGACAGCGCAGGACCGTCTGGATGTCCTGGTGGAGGACGAAGTCATCGCTGCGGGATCTCGCGCTGGGAGAGCGGTTTAGCCAGGCATGGAAGCGCCACCGCGACACTCCTAGTGCATCGCATAGCGATGCCACCGGCCAGATCGTCCGGTGCTTCGCGACGAAGGCAAACTTCATGTCGCTTCCTTCGCGAAGTAAGCCGCGGCGCTTTTTAGGATATCCCGCTCGGCCTTCAGCTTGGCGACCTCACGGCGCAGCCACTCGATCTCCTGCTGCTCCGGCATCATCTGCCCGTGGCCGGGAAACGCTTGCGCCGGGTCGGAGCCAAACTCCCTCACCTCGTTTGCGGAGAACATTCTCATGAACATCCAGGTCATGGCCGGCTTGCGCCACCGACACCCGACGTTCCCGGACCACCTTGACCGCCTCCGCCTTGAACTCGCGACTGAACTTCCGTCTCTTCATCGCCACCTTCGGCTTCATGACACACCTAATCTCGCTGTCCATCAAACCGGCAGCAGCTCAGTTGGAGAGTTCAAAAGGGAAGCTCAGCAAAAAACCATTCAAAGCGCCGAGTGACATTGAAACATGAGGGATCGACTCATTGTGGCTCCGCCAGCTACTCTACGGAAGTTGGAGGAGTGTCCAGGAGCGACGCTGTGTCGCGTGCGTATAGGCCGTGAATGAAGAAGGATCTGCGAACGGCACGCTGGTACTCGTTGTCCAATTCCAACCGGTGGCCACCACGAACCAACAGGAAGCCGGCCTTGCAATAGGCCGATGCGATGGCCTTCCCTATTGCCGGAGAGAATACGACTAGCCGATTACCTAGAGCCGAAGTACGTTTGCTTCGGCGGCCTTGCAGCTTGAAAGGATAAGATTGTGACCATCGATATCGCAAAGATCAGCGAAATGGACCGCCGATCGGTGCTCCATCCTTTCACACAATTGAAGGAGTTTGCGACGGGGGAAGCCGGCGATCCAACCATCGTGGAGACCGGCAAGGGGATTCGCATACAGGATGCCACGGGCAAGGAATTGATTGATGGTTTTGCCGGCCTCTACTGCGTCGACGTCGGCTACGGCCGAGCAGAAGTTGCCGAAGCCATTTCGAGGCAAGCTTACCGGCTCGCCTACTATCATTCCTACGCTGCGCACACGACCGACGAGTTGGCCATCCTCTCCGATCGACTGGTGAAGATGGCGCCAGGCAAGATGAGCAAGGTGTTCTATGGAATGTCTGGCTCGGACGCCAACGAGACGCAGGCCAAGCTTGTCTGGTACTACAACAATCTTCGGGGGAAGCCGAAAAAGAAGAAGATTATTTCAAGAGAGCGGGGATACCACGGCTGCAGCATCATCGCCGGTTCGATGATCGGTATGAGCTTCTATCACGATCACATGGACCTGCCATTTTCAGCGATAGTCCATACAGGCGTCCCGCATCATTATTGGGCGGCACATCCGGGCGAAACCGAACTGGAGTTTTCGAAACGTCGCGCCGCCGAGCTCGATGAGCTTATTCAAAGGGAAGGGCCCGAAACCGTCGGCGCCTTCATTGGCGAGCCTCGGCACCGGCGGTATCACGCCTCCGCCGGAGGGCTACTGGGAAGCGATCCAAGCCGTGCTCCGCAAACACGACGTGCTCCTGGTCGCCGACGAAGTGTTTACCGGCTTCGGTCGCACTGGTTCGATGTTCGGGTCTCAGCACTACGGGATAGAGCCCGATCTGATCACTATCGCCAAAGGTTTGACCTCCGCTTACTTTCCACTGTCTGGTGCAATCGTTAGCGAGAAGGTCTATCAGGTCACGGAAGACGCAGCTGACCGTGTCGGCGCGTTCTCCCATGGCTATACGTACTCCGGCCATTCGATCGGCGCTGCTGCGGCGAACGCAGTGCTCGACATCGTGGAGAGGGAAGATCTACCTGGCAGGGCCGACACCGTCGGTACTTACTTCCAGGCCCAGTTGCAAGCCAAGTTCGCGCAGCTACAATCGTCGGCGAGGTTCGCGGTGTCGGACTCATGGGAGCCATCGAATTCGTCGAAGATCGTGAGAGGAAGACCCGCTTCGACCCGGCGCTTAAAGTTGGTGCACGGGTTTCTAAGGCGGCGCGCGATCGTGGGCTGATCGCCCGAGCCACGCCGCATGGCGATATTTTGGGCTTCGCGCCCGCGCTCGTCATCACGAAAGCCGAATTCGACGAATCGTCTCTATTGCAGAATCCGCTGTTCGCTCGGTCATGGACGAGCTGGTCTACGAGGGACATAAGCTTTAGTGCCGCTGTTGCTTGACGCGCGGCAAGCACGAAAAAAATCAGCCGCTCGCCACGACGCAAGGAGCGAATTTGAAAGTTGACGCAAGAAGGCCGTGGTAACCGTCCACGGCCCTCTGCTTCGACAGATCAGCTCATCGTTGGCATTACAAATTCGGCGCCTGACCGGATGCCGGTCGGCCACCTCGTCGTGATTGTCTTGAGCTTGGTGTAGAATCGGACTCCTTCAGGACCATGCATGTGGTGGTCGCCGAAAAGAGACGCTTTCCAACCACCGAACGAGTGGAACGCCATCGGCACCGGGATCGGGACGTTGATGCCAACCATTCCCACCTGAATTTGGTGCGCAAACTGACGGGCTGCGTCACCATCCCTTGTGAAGATAGAAGTGCCGTTGCCGAATTCATTGTTGTTGATCATCTCGGCTGCCTCATCATAAGACCTGGCGCGTGCCACCGCGAGGACCGGACCGAAGATCTCTTCACGGTAGATTTTCATGTCGGTGGTCACGCAGTCAATCAGACTTCCACCGATGAAATATCCGTTTTCATAGCCCTGGCGCCGGAAATCGCGTCCGTCGACAATCAGCTTTGCACCCTGTTCGGCGCCCGCGTCGATGTAACTCCGGACCTTGTCGAGGTGCGGCTTTGTCACCAAGGGCCCCATTTCAGCCTCGGGATCGGTGCCGGGACCGATGTTCAGGGCGCGGACCTTGGGGGCCAGCTTTTCGATCAGCCGCTCAGCGTGGTATCCCCGATGGGCACCGCACCGAAATCGCCATGCAGCGCTCGCCAGCAGAGCCATAGGCTGCACCCATCAGCGCCTCGATCGCCTGGTCCAGGTCGGCGTCCGGCATGATAATCATGTGGTTCTTGGCGCCGCGAAGAGCCTGGCAGCGCTTGCCGTGGCGAGTGGCCGTCTCATAGATGTAACGGGCAATCGGAGTGATCCACAAAGCTCACTGCCACGAATCGGGATCGGTCAGGATGGCGTCCACCGCCTCCTTATCACCGTGCACGACGTTGAAGACTCCGTCCGGCAGCCCGGCCTCCTTCAACCACTGCGCGAGAATGAGCGACGCTGACGGATCCCGCTCCGAGGGCTTCAGGATGAAACTATTACCGCATGCGAGCGCCACCGGAAACATCCACAGAGGCACCATGGCTGGAAAGTTAAACGGTGTAATTCCCGCGACCACTCCAAGCGGTTGACGCAAAGAGTAACTGTCGACGCGCGTACCTAGGTTTTTGGTGACTTCTCTTTCAAGGAGTTGCGGTGCTGCGGTCGCGAACTCGACGACCTCCATGCCGCGCTGGATCTCGTCTTTTGCGTCCGAGAGCACCTTTCCGTTCTCGGCGGTGATGACCTCGGCAAGCTCGTCGATCCTGTCTTCCATGATCCGCAGAAAGCGGTTGAGAATGCGCGCGCGTGGCAGCGGAGGGGTGTTAGCCCAAGCCGGAAAGGCTCTCCGGGCCGCCGTGACTGCGGCCTGAACGTCTTGCGCCGTAGCCAGGCCCAGAGTTGCGGATTGCTCGCCGGTGGCCGGATTGTAGACGAGCGAAGTGCGGGTGCTCCGGCTAGGTACCAACTCACCATTGATGAAATGCGGAATAGTCGCCGCCATGGACTCTCTCCTGTATCAGCGCTTGATCAACTCCCCTATGGAGCGCATAGAATTGCGCATCAAGGGCCGAATTAGCGGCTCGGTTGCGCAGAAAGTATAGTCGATGGATTGGGAGCGGGTCCGGATGTTCCTCGAGGTTGCGCGCGCCGGGCAGATTCTGAAGGCCTCAAAGAACCTGCGCCTGAATCATGCAACGGTCACTCGCCAGCTCACAGCGCTGGAGCGTAGCCTGAAAACCAAATTGCTCGAAAGGCACACGTCAGGCTGCACATTGACGGCTTCCGGTGAGGCCCTGCTCGCTGCGGCCGAGCGCGCAGAAAGCGAATTTCTAAAAGTGGGGTCCAGCATAGGCTCTGACGCATATTCGATGATCGGGATTGTTTTTATGGCGCGCCAATCAGCCTAGCCTGAAGGAGATCGAGCTTAGCGCGCCCGTACATTTGCCGTTTGACCAGCTTGAGCTTGGTGATCTGAGCTTCCACTTGGCCATTGGACCATGGTTGCGTGATAGCCGCGTGCACCGCGCCCTTATCGTTGGCAATGCCATTCGCGAACGAGGCAATGAGGCTCCGCTTGGATTCCTCAATCCAAGGTTCGAGCTCCATCTCGGCCTTCTTTCGGATCATCGCGTGGAAGCGGCCAACGAGAGCTTGGGCATCGGCCAGCATAGGAACGTTTTGTTCGATGACCGCAAGCGTGACGGTCTCGGCTTTGGTTAGGTGGTCGCGCTTCGTCGTCATCAGCTGCGCTATCGTCCTGGCGGCGGGGACCTTCTGCAATTGTTGATGGCTGATAGTCTCGGCACGTCGCCGTCGCGTCGCCCATTCCGCCACGACGCGCAGCGATCCCTTGAAGCCTTGTCCCTTCAAGCGGCGCCAGAGCTCGGCACCGTTGCGACAGCCGACTGACCACTGCGCGTCCACGAACGGCAGATGCCCGTCCAGGGTGCTTTGACGGGTGCGGAACATATCCGTACCGCCGCCGCGGCTAATTTGGCGAACCAGATTGCGACTATGTCCTGTGCGGCGGACGATCTCCTTGAGCGACACACCGTCGCTGACGAGAGCCGTAATTACGGCATGGCTGTCCTGCCGCCGCAAATAGCCCTGATAGCGCAGCTTTTCCGCACAGGTCAGCAATTCCGGGTTGATCGTCGTCGCTCCAATTGCGGTTCGGATTCTGTTCATGGAGCGGCGCACCGCATCAAGGAAGGCCGCGCTCGCATTTTCCATCAGATGCCAGCGGTCGGCGACCTGGATGGCGTTCGGCAGCGCCTTAGCTGCTGCCTCGCCATATCCACCACCGCGATCCCGCGACACAATGTTGATCGCTGGGTGCTTCGATAGCCACGCCCGAACGGTCGCAGTCTCCCTGTCGGGCAGCAGGGTAACGATCCGCCGACGCTCCAAATCGCACACGATCGTCCCGTATCGATGGTTTCTCCGGAACGCCCAGTCATCGATGCCCACAACAAGCAATGGATCGGTCGGCATCGCCGTCCGCCGACGGACCACCCGTAGCAAGGTATCGTTGCTGACAGGCAGCATGAGCCGCTTGGCGAAGCTTGCCGCCGGCCGACCGCCGAGCGCCAACCCCAAGTGATGGACGATGTATTCCAGCCGTGCTGTCCGGCGCCGTCGCAGCGGGACGATGTCTTCTCCGAACCGCTCCGCGAAGATCCGCCGGCGGCAATGCGGCACCTCGCATGTGAAGCGCCGCGTGAGCAATCGGAGGCGCACCTTTCTGCCCGCTGATGGCAAATCGGCAACGTGCCGGACGTAGCGGCTATGGATGCGGCTCGACGCTGTCGCGCACAAAGGGCACCGAGCCTCCGCAGCTTCCGACCTAACAGACAGAATAAGCGAATCCATTGAGTCACTTACACCATCAAACACCAAACCACTCGGTACTAGCGATGAGATTTGAAAGCCCGTCCGCATGGCGCTGATTCTCCGTTTGAGAACCACAGTCGCCCGGCAGACTTCATCGGAAATGAGTCAGACCCCAGCATAGGAGCGGCGAGCGAGGCGATCACCGGTACGGTGCGGGTCGGCGCGCCGGACGGACTTGGCAATTATTTCCTGGCCGATCGTCTGGGCGCGCTGGCAGCAAGCCATCCTGGGCCGGTAATTCAGCTCGTACCGCTTCCACGCACCTTCTCCTTGTCGAGACGAGAAGCCGACATCGCTATCACGCTGGAGCGGCCGAAGCAGGGGCGGCTCATCCTTTCAAAATTGACTGATTACACTCTTAGCGTCTACGCGGCAGACACTTACCTTGCACGAGAAGGGCCAGTCAAAACTCAGGCTGAACTTGAAGGGCGGTTGTTCGTCACGCATGTTGAGGATTTCGTCTATAGCCGTGCTTTGGATTACGCATCGGCTCTTGGCCGTCTCATGTCGCGCCGGTACGAATGCGGAAGCGTCGTTGCACAGATGGAGGCGGTCCGAGCTGGCCACGGCGTTGGCATTCTTCACGATTACGTGGCCAGGCGTTACCCCAAGCTCAGGCAGTTACTCCCCGATCTACGCTTCGTTCGAAACTACTGGCTCACCTCGCATCCCGACACACATGAAACGCGGAGAGTTCAGGAGGTACACCGCTTTATCGCTGCGTCCGTGAAGGCCGCTAGGTCATCTTTCGAGGGGACTTGACCACGCTTACAGATCGCTCCGGAATAGCTTCGAGCTTCGCTCCTGATCCGGCGCATTCAATGAACACCCTCAGGGCGGACGAGACGAACGTATCTTTCCGGTGAACAAACACGGTGGTCGCTTTTGAAGGTGCCATTGGGCAGTGATTGGTGCCGGATCAACCCTTGGCGTTCGGCCGGCTCAACCACAACACCTGGAATGTGCGAAACGCAGACCGATGCGGCGACACAGCCGATGACTTCATCGAGCGTTCCCATCTGTCCAGCGCAGGCCCCGCGTGGCGTTCGCGCACCATTACATCAGCCGATCGTGTCAAAGCTGATGCCGCCCCTCCCGCCCCAACATTCCGCGAATTCGTTCGTCGGTACCTGAAGCGGCCAATAGCGGGAAGGGCGGAGCCTCTCAAAAAGCCATGACGCTGAGGCGGTGCAATCTCGTTCGCACATCGGAACTATGAGCGATAGTTGGTCATTCGTCGAAGCGGACGTGTGTCATCCGCTCTGACTGCCACAAACGCTTTGCAACGGACTGGTCTTTGGCATTGAGCGGCACCTTCGCAGGTGCTGGCAGCCCTCTGGTTTCCATGGAACGATCTGGTCCGTAATAACCGCCAGTTTCGGCTTCCGGGCACGTTGCTCCATATAACAACGGTAGGGCCCCTGCTGGGAAGATTGAAGCAGAACCGGCGCCAGCACGCGAAGCAAAAAGGGCATTCTGTTCTGCCTTGTCGGATCGGCCGTGCCTGAGAGATCAGTTCGCGCTAACCCCGGATGCACGGCAATACTTTTGATACCCCACTGCCTAGCCAGGGCGCGGCGGTGAAGTTCAAGAGAAAACATCAGGTTTGCCAATTTGAACTGCGCATACGCTGTCATTGGCCGGTACCGATGTTCCGACTGCAGGTCATCGAAGTCGATGACACCACCGTTCGCCGCCAGCGCACAAACATTGACGACACGCGGGTCGCGCCCTGCCTGTGTTTCGGCACGTCAGAGCCCAAGAGGGACCCCTTTGATCGGCGTGCTCTGCTGGTAGCGCTCGGGTCGTCGGAGCTGGTCGGGGTTGCGGAGACGGCGCGAGCGCGGGTTGTTTGAACATCGTCGCGGCTTTTGAATCGCCAGCTGTCGTTGCCGGTCTCGACGATGTCGCAGTGATGGGTCAACCGGTCGAGTAGCGCGGTGGTCATTTTGGCATCACCGAACACGTCAGAGTACCCCTATTGTCGAGCGGGTCGTGTCTCACGTCACGATCACTGACCCGCATCATTTTCTTTTAGGGCACCGGGTTGAGGTGCTGAAGCAGCGGTCGGGGCGCGGTCCCGCCTACGTCGTTGTCGCGCTGCCGGACGGCCGGCCGCGGGCGGTTCGGATCGCGTCGACGGATCTTGCCAAGACGATAACTTCCGGCCCGAACGCCGCCGATCTGCCGCGCATCAGCGCACGTACGCTGATCCCATTGATGCAACATTTGAGCGCGAGTCTGAGCTTTCTCGACGAGAAGGTGATTCGCGATGACCCACCGACCGCTTCCAGGTCGCGTTGCGTATCGACCCCTGCCGACGTTGGCAAAGCCACCTGGCCGTCCGGCCGACATTCCGCGCCTGTGGCCGAATCTATCGACCGCGACGCAAACCCAGATCGCTCAAATCTTCGCCGCGCTGCTGCGGCGGATGCAAGCGGTTCCCGGCACGCCCGGAAGAGGACTGGGTCGTGCTGATCAGCTTGAACGTCGCTGACGAGCGGCTCACGACTGCGCACCGAGCGAAGTTGGCCTATGTCTACGTGCGGCAGTCATCCGTAAACCAGGTGCGTCAGCACCACGAGAGCACGGAGCTGCAGTACCGCCTCGTCGATCGCGCCATCGGTCTGGGCTGGGCGCGTCCAGGTCATTGATGAGGATCTGGGCAAATCCGGTGCTGGCGGTGTGGATCGTCATGGTTTCCAGAAGCTCATTGCCGAGATCGGCCTTGGCAACGCCGGTCTCGTGGTGAGCCTCGACGCTTCTCGCTTGGCCCGCAACAACCGGGACTGGCATCAGCTTCTCGAGCTGTGCTCGGTGTTCGGCGTGCTCATTGCGGATGGCGAGCGGCTTTACGATCCGCGCGCCTACCACGACCGCCTGCTGTTGGGCTTGTCCGGCATCATGAGCGAGGCGGAGTTGCATCAGCTTCGAATGCGCCTTCACCAAGGGGAACGCCAGAAGGCGGCGCGCGGCGAACTGCGGCTGCCCCTGCCAGCCGGGCTCGCCTATGATCGAGCGGGCACAATTATTCTCAATCCCGATGAGGAGGTGCAGGCCCGCCTTCACCTCGTGTTCGCCAAATTCCGGGAACTGCAAAGCGCTCGCCGTGTGATGCGTTACTTGGACAGGAACGGATTGTCCTTGCCGGTTCGACCGCTGCTTGGACCATCTCCACATGAGATCGTCTGGCGGGCGCCAGATAGTGCACGCGTCCTTAGCGTCCTTCAAAATCCGGCCTATGCTGGGGCATACGTTTATGGCCGACGGCAAAACGATCCGAGCCGATGCCGGCCAGGATCGCTGACGGGAACGGTCAAGGTGGCGATCGGGGATTGGGCGGTTTGCCTCCACGCCGCTCACCCAGGGTATATCAGCTGGGAGGAGTTCATGGCCAATCAGGGGCGACTGGCAGATAACGTCTTCCGCTATGAGGCAGGACATTCTGGCGTACCGCGCAAGGGGGCCGCCCTGTTACAAGGAATTGCGATCTGCGGCCGTTGCGGACGGCGCATGAGCATGCGCTACACTGGCCCGAATGCCGACTATCCGGTCTATTGCTGCCGCTCGGATCGGGACCAGCAAGGCAGTGCACTGTGTCAGGAAGTCCGGGCCTTGGCCGTTGACGCGCTGGTCGAGCGGGTGGTCCTCGATGCCCTCGTGCCGGATCAGATTGAGATCGCGCTCGCGGCGGCAGGCCAACTGGAGCAGGAGAGCCGTCAGCTCGAGCGCCAGTGGGTGCTTCGCGTGGAGCGCGCCCGCTACGAGGCCGAGCGCGCTCGGCGTCAGTATGACGCCGTAGAACCCGAGAACCGTCTTGTGGCGCGCTCACTTGAGCGGGCTTGGGAAGAGAAGCTGCATGTCGTCGAGGCGGTCGCGCAGCAGCATGCGCGTTGGCGCGTACAAGAGCCGCTTCTGATTGGCCCGGCGGAACGCGCCGGGCTACAAGCACTCGGCGAGAACCTGCCACGGATTTGGAACGCGGCCACCACGTCGGCAGCCGATCGCAAGCGCATTCTGCGATTTCTCATCCGCGAAGTGGTTCTTGATCAGAAGCGGACCCGAGGTCAAGTGTGGCTCAAGATCGTCTGGCAGACCGGCGCAACCAGCGAGCATCACGTACAACGGCGCGTTCACACCTACCGCGATTACACCGACATTGATCGGTTGCGGCGACGGATCGTCGAGTTGAATGCTGAACACAAAATGGATGCCGAGATCGCGGCGATACTCAATCAGGAAGGCTTCGTCGCGGCCCGAGGCTGCGCCTTCAAAGGCGAGAACGTCTGGGTATTACGTACCCGCTGGGGCATTCCCACCGTCAAAATCAACGGCATGGACAAGAACCCAATGCGCTGGCCCGACGGGAGCTTCTCGATTCAGGGCGCGGCCACTGAGCTTGGAGTAACCCCGCAGACGGTGTTCGATTATCTCGCGCGCGGATTGCTGGCGGGTCATCAATTGGCCAAGGGCCAGCCATGGCAGATCGAGCTCTCGGACAAACAAATCACTCAGCTTCGCAACCGGGTACGACGCACCAAGCGTTCCAAGAAGGAGGCATCATGAAGTCATCGGCTCGCCGAACACGCTGGGCCATTCGCCGAACGCAAGATTGGTGGTGACAATGATCGAGGTGCGCTCGTAGAGCCGGCTGATGAGATGGAACAGGAGCTGACCGCCGGATTGCGCGAACGGCAGATAGCCCAGCTCGTCGAGAACGATGAAGTCCATGCGGGTCAGATGCTCGGCGAGCCGTCCCTGCCGACCGTTGCGGGTCTCGGTCTCGAGCCGGTTGACGAGGTCGACGACGTTGTAGAAGCGTCCTCTGGCGCCATCGCGGATGCAACTTCTGGCGATGGCAATGGCGAGGTGGGGTTTGCCTGGCCGGTGCCGCCAACCAGCACGACGTTGCGTTGTTGGGCGATGAAGCCGCCGCCAGCGAGATCATTGACGAGAGTCTGATTGATCGGCGTCCCATCGAACTGGAAGTCGGCGATGTCCTTGGCAAGCGGCAGCTTGGCAATGGTGAGCTGGTATTTGATCGACCTGGCTTGCTTCTCGTTGATCTCGGCGTTGAGCAGGTCGCCCACAATGCGCTGAGGTTCGTGCTGGCGCTTGACGGCAGTTGCCATGATCTCGTCGAAGGCAGCCTTCATGCCGTAGAGCTTGAGTTCGCCCATGAGGTCGAAGATTTGGGTTCGTTCCATCAGATGGTCCTCCGGAGGTTGTCGTAGCGGGCACAATCGGCGATCGGTGCATGGCGGAGCGTCAGTGCGGCCGGCGTCATGATGTTGGCCGGTGGGGCGGGTTCACGTTGACGGGCCAGGATATTGAGAACCACATCGGCGGAATGGACGCTGTGACTGAGCGCTTCGGCACAGGCCGCTTCCACCGCGGACAGACCGTCAGTCAGCACCGCATTAAGGATGTCGACCATCTGCCGATTGCCATCGTCGGTGCTGGCAAGCTTGCGCCGGATCCGCCCGATCGCTGCCGGCCAGTCCTTGAAGGGTGCACCGTTGCGCAAGGCACCGGGTTTGCGCGCCAGCACCGGCACATAGTGCCAGGGGTCGTAGACGGTCTCGCCGCGTCCGAAGCATCGTGGATGCTCCGCAACGATGCGTCCGTCCTGACGGATCACGATGCGATCGGCATAGGCTTGAACCTCGACCGGTCGTCCGACTGCATTGGCTGCGACCGAGTACTTGTTGTTGTCGAAGCGCACCAGGCAGGTCTTCGAGACCGATGCCGTCACCGCATGGAAGCCGTCGAAGCGGCCGGCATAGGGAACGAGTTTGGGGCGTTCGGCTTCGAACACGTCCCAGATCGTCTGATCGGCCAGCTCCGGATGGCGATGAGCCTTGGCGTAGGCGATGCACTTGTCGAGCAGCCAGGCGTTTAACTCGTCGAGGTTTTTGAACCGCATCCGCGGCGTGAAGAAGCGCTCCCGGACCAGCCCGACCTGGTTCTGACCTGGCCCTTCTCCCAGCCCGACGCTGGCGTACAGGCGACCGGATCGACCAGATAGTGGCTGCACATCTGCAGGAAGCGGCGATTGTAGAGACGGCCTTTACCGACGAAGATCGTCTCTACGGTGTAAAAGTATGCACTTGACCTGACAACTGGCTCTTCGTCGTGGTGGGTGTCCGACGAAGCTTTTGTGTCCGGCGCTAGGCCGCCGGCAGCAATTTCTCCCTCGCAACGGGCAGTGCGTCAAGGAAGGTTTGCATGGGTGTCTTTCCATAGCACCATCGTCCCTGATGCGGGCCCGTTTTGTTGTACGCCGTCACCCAACCATCGAGATCATTCTGCAACTCGTCGATGGTGCGATAGATTTTCTTGCGGAACGCCACGCGATAGAACTCATCAAGCACGGTTCGATGGAAGCGCTCGCAGATTCCGTTAGTCTGCGGGCTCTTGGCCTTGGTCCGGGTATGATCGATGTCCTCGACGGCGAGGTAGAGCTCGTAGTCGTGATGTTCGGGATTGCCGCAATACTCGGTGCCGCGATCCGTCAGCACCCGGCACAGCACAATGCCGTGTTCCTCGAAGAACGGCAGCACCCGATCGTTCAGAATCTCCGCCGCAGTGATTGGCGTCTTGGGGTCGTAGAGCTTGGCGAAGACCACCTTGGTGTAGGTATCGATGAAGGTCTGCTGATAGATGCGGCCCACGCCCTTCATGTTGCCGACATAGAACGTGTCCTGGGCGCCGCAATAACGGGGACATTCGCTCTCGAACTCGCCGTGGACCTCCTTCTCGGTCTTGGCTTTCTCCAGCGCCACGACCTGGGCTTCGGTGAGGACAAAGCCCTCCTGCGCCATCCTGACTTCGAGCGCCTTGAGCCGCGTCCTGGTGTTCGCCAGATCGTGGCGCAACCAGACCGCCCGCACCCCGAATGGCGAGATCGACAAGCCCTGTTTCTTCAGCTCCTTGGAAACCCGCACCTGGCCCCAGGACGGTTGTTCGATCGCCAGCGCCACCACGGCCGCTTCGATCTCAGGCGCAACACGGTTCTTCAGGATCGGCTTCTTGCGGCTGATCTCAGCAAGCGCCAGTTCGCCGCCTTTGTCATACAGCTCCTTGAACCGGTAGAAGCTGTCGCGACTATATCCCATCATCTTGCAGGCCTGGCTGACATTGCCAAGTTGCTTGGCCAGTTCCAACACCCCGACCTTAGCGCGCGAATGACTTTCTGCTCTTGTGTCATGGTTGCATCTCCTGTGCGAGACGCTGCGGGGCAGCGCGGGAGCGCCCGTCCGGGTGAGCGCTCCCGCTCGCCCCGCAGCTCCATTCCCACCGGTTCAAACCAATCTGTCAGATTAAATGGAACTTCTACACCGTTCGCCATGCGCCTTGGCAAGGCCTGCGACCAGCGTCGTCGCCGTGGTGAACTGCACCGTGTCCCCGGCCAGGATCGCCTCTCGCCCCAGCGCGATCGACAAGTGCGTCTTGCCGACTCCGGGTGGCCCGAGCAACAGCACGTCGAGATGGGCGGCGTCGACGATCCGCAGCCGGCGTCCCTCGGACTGCTTGTGCACTGCGACCTGGTGCAATCCATGGCGGATCCGGACTTCGCCGGCCGCGATCGTTACCGCCACGCGCTCGCCAATAAGGCGCCACGGCACCGAGTAGCTGTTCCTGTCTCGATCTCGACGGCGCAATCATTGCCGACGACGCGGGTCAGTTCACGCAACGATCCGAACGACGGCTGCCCTCCGAGCGGCTTCAACCGATGTATCTCCTCACGCGCGAAGCGGATGATCGGCGCCTCGCCGGTCGTGCCGTGGATACGAACGTTCGCAACCTCACGCTCCCATCTGTCGAGATGCGCCTCGAATGCTTCCCAACTTGGGAAGGAATGACCGGCGATCGCATTTTTCTTCACGTAGCCGACGCCGTTCTCCGTCTTGCCCTTCGTGCGCGCCCGATATGGCGCGCAGGCGCGAGGACGGAAGCCCCAATGCTTTGCGAAGGCTATAAGCTTGTCGTTGAACTGAACCGACCGGCTCACCGCGTCGTGGCGCACGACAAGCGCGCGTGGATTGTCCATCAGCACTTCCTCCGGCACACCGCTGAAGGTCGTGAATGTGCTCTCGAGCCCGGCGAACCAATGCTCCTGCCTCTCGGCCCGGAACGCACGCACATGGAGCCGTCGCGAGTGCCCGAGCGTCGCCACGAACACGAATGCCTTGACTTTCGCCCCTCCGATCTCGACCAGGCGCTCCCCGAAGTCGATCTGCAGCTGCTGACCCGGTGGCGTCTCAAACCGCGTCGTCGCCAGCGCCTCCGCCTTCAGCGCCTGGCGATAGGGCTGCACGGCGCGTTGCAGCGTCCGCCGGCTGACTGCCACGCCTTTCTCGGCCAACAGGTCCTGGCGCACCACATCGGCATTGCCGCGATGCCGAATGAGCCTCTCGCGCAGCCAGCCCTCAAGGCCGTCGAGCTGCTTCTTCCGCTCAGGCGACTTGAACGGCTTCACACCGCCCGCCGCAACGTAGTCTTTCACAGTGTGATGGCTGCAGCCCAGCTGCCGCGCAATCCGCTTCACACCCCATCCGCACGCCCTCAGGCGCATCATCTCCGCCACGTCATCCGGCGTCTTCATCACCTGCCCCCGTGGATCATTCCACGGCGAGCCTTCAGTGATTCGTTCCCGCTTCATTCACTCTCTCCTCAGCTATTCGAGGAGGGGCAATTCCTCGTGACGCAGAGGGGGCAGTTTTCCATGGCGCGCGACACTTCGGTTGAGTGCTCCTCCGGTCGCAACGCCATTAAGGGTTCGCCCTCCGCCCTAGAGCCTCCCTCGTGGAGGTTGGCAGTCCTCTTGGCCCAGCGAACCGGCTAGAACTCAAAATGGAGATTTAGGATGAACGAAGGTCAATGCCGAACTCACCTATCGGAATTCCAAAGGGATTTTGGCTGCCCCAGTCAGGCCGGACGGCAGATTGCATCTCGTTAGGAGAGTGCGCAAGTGTGTGACAGTAGCTCAAGCACCAGGGCTTCGACGCTGCGGCATATCTAAGGACAAGTATCATGCCGCTTAGAAGCTGAGCGCATGTTCTTGATCGACGAAGCCTTGACTCGTGTGGACATGGCACTTCTTGCGAAAGAGGGGGTCATCCGGTCCGCCAAACGTTCGTCACGGCCGCAGGAGCGCCATGACGTTCCAAGGCGACCCGCGCCATGACCGCATCGATGCGGCATCATCAGAGACGAATCGAGGGCTTAAGCTTCCAGTCGCAAAGGTTCTCTTGTCGACGATCGTCCTGGCGGCGACTACCTAAAGCGGTAGGCCCACCTCCTCGAACAAAGAGCTATGTTTTGGTTGCGCGCATAGGTCCCGTTGACAAGTGCGTGGAAGTATCAGACCAGCGGACGGGACCACATTCGCGAAAATTCAAACAGCTCGCTTTCGGCTGATATATTAAATCGGGAGGAGATTAGGTTCAGAGTTGCTCTGAGCGCCGGCGGATCCGCAAGGCCAGCGGCACAGGGAAAACCCATCTTGCTGAAAGCGCTGCCCGCGAGGTGAGGCCCAGCTGTGGCGGAACAACGATCGACTGCAAAGATCGGAGCAAGGTCGACTAATGACTCCTCCAATGTCTTCGATTTGAAGCTCCGCAACGTCAGAGACCCGAGAAGAGAAGATCGTTGAGAAAGAGAATCTAGAGTTGTCACGAGCGGGACCATGACATCCTAAAGGTTGCGGCGCTCAATGGACACGGTTCCGGTTCTGAACAAAAAGCGAAACGGTAGCTCTTGGAAGCTTGGGGGCCTTTGGCAAGCATGAGCTCGGACTTCGGCCGGCTGGAAGCCTTCTCGGGATGCAGTGCCAGGCATGCCGGACTGATCACGATCAGGGGTCCAATTGGCTTCTAACCTTCGTCCGTAACGCACGGCCACATCTCGGTTTATGCAACGGACCGGGAGGGACCGACCGACAATCATTCCCAACGGATCGCGCAAACGCCGCGTAGACCGCCGTGTTCACCTTGCGTTTGAGCCTCGCCTCTCGAAAATGGCCAGCATGATCGGGGAATTCTTTTTGGTGGCTGAAAAACACCACACTGCCGCTACCCAACAAACGAATGGAGGCGTGTCGTGAGGCGCGTGAAGGGAAAAGTCATTCTGGTCACGGGCGGGGCTCGAGGGATGGGGGCCGCTCATGCCCGCCTGCTGGTAGACGAGGGCGCAAGAGTGGTGATCGGTGATCTTCTTGAGGAAGAAGGAGAACTCTTCGCGGCTCAACTTGGCACGTCGGCTCTATATGTGCGTCAGGACGTCACAGAACCGGAGGATTGGGGCAACGCGATCGCGAGCGCAGAAAGTCGCTTCGGCGTGCTGAACGGCCTAGTCAACAACGCGGCCATCTACAGCCTTGCGCCGATCGAGCAGCTCTCGCTCGAGCAGTGGAACAAAACCTTGGCGGTCAATCTGACTGGTGTGTTCCTCCGCATGCAGGCGGCTCTCCCGGCGATGCGCCGCGCTGGCGGCGGCTCGATCGTGAACATCTCATCGGCTGAGGGGCTGCGCGGTAGTGCAGGGCTCAATGACTATGTCGCCTCGATGTTCGGGGTTCGGGGTCTGACGAAGTGCGCCCCCCCCGGGGGGGGGGGGGGGGGGGGGGGGGGGGTGGGGGGTTGGGGGGGGGGGGGGGGGTGGGGGGGGGGGGGGCGGGGGGGGGGGGGGGGGGGGGCGGGGGTGGGGGGGGGGGGGGCGCGGGGCGGGCGGGGGGGG
>NZ_JBVVPM010000075.1:0-1770 GCF_055811255.1 Bradyrhizobium sp. MI1.11 | reverse complement strand
GGGGGGGGTCTCTTGCTTCAACACCTCTCGGGGGGGGGGGGGGGGGGGTTGGGGTGGCCAAATTCATTTTGCCCCCTGGGGGGGGGGGGGGGGGGGCCGCCCCCCCCCCCCCGCCGGGGGGGGGGCGGCGTCGGGTGTCCGAGTGAACTCTGTTCATCCCGGCTTGGTCACCGGCCCGACGAGCAGGAATCAGGATGGCTATCGCTTTCCGATTCCACTCGGGCGGGCCGCCCACCCCCAAGAAGTGTCGCACGCCGTGTTGTTCCTGCTAAGCGACGAGTCCTCCTATCTAACCGGATCGGAAATCGTGGTTGATGGTGGTCTGACGATAGGTCTCCCGCACAAATGTCTGCCAGCGGAAAGCATCTTTTGAAAAACATCGACTCCTGGTGTCATCCGGTCAAAGCAGCTTCAAACTCTCGACCGATCTCTCCTTCCTCGAGAAGCTGTAAGACTTGATGCAAACAATGCCGGAAACGCGTTATGACCAGCAGTGCTGCAAGAATCCGAGCAGCTATTCGGACCGTTAGACTAGCTCTCGAGGCGGTCTTCCGTTCGATCGGCAATGTGCGTCCGGTGAGGAGAGGCGTGTGGAACGACGATTCGCATGGGAAATGTATATCCGGCCATGAGGAAGGGGATCCGCTGCGCGATCCCGCGGCTCGCAAATGGGCCGACAGTCCCCTGCAGCCTCCTGAGAACTGAGCGTTCCGCGGCAAGCCGATACATTTGCATGCACGTCGGCTCTGCGCGTGGGGCGCGCGAACTAAGTCCCGACTGCGCGGGTTCGTGAATGCCGGAGCGAAGGCGCGGGGTTTTAAGAGTGGAGTTCGCGGCTGCAATTTAGTGAATGCGAACTCTCTGGAAGAACTTAGGACGAAGATCTCTCCGCACAGTGTCCATTAAACGATACACAAAGCACCGAACATACTTCTGTTCTTCCGTCGCATAGTCCAGTAAATCAGGCAACGTCTGGTGACCTGCCCCGGCCGATTTCCTCCAGTTGAAGTTAGAGTCCGGCCTTCTGAAGGACGGACAAATGAAGCGAGCCAGGTTTACGGAAGAGCAGATTATAGGCGTGCTGCGCGAGCATGAGGCCGGTGCGAAGACGGCCGATTTGGCACGCAAGCACGGCGTCTCGGAAGCGACGCTTTACAACTGGAAGTCCAAATTCGGCGGTATGGACGTCTCGGAGGCCAAGCGGCTACGGCAGCTTGAGGACGAGAACGCCAAGCTGAAGAAGCTATTGGCCGAGCAGATGCTGGATGCGGCGGCGCTGCGTGAGCCTTTTTCAAAAGATGTATGACCCGCCCCGCCCGTGCAAGGTCGTTTGATGAGGACGATGCAGTCTGCACAAATGTATCCGGCCTCTTGCAAGTGGGCCGCTGTTGCGGCCAGGCCATGATGAGATCCGCGCGTGCCCTTCCCAGATAAATGGTTCGGGCTCGAAGCCCGCTTTTTTGCACAGGGGTTTACGGCGCGCCCATCGACTGTTTCGTCATCACCTTCACGAACCTCGCAGTCTGGAACAAACGGGATCAGCTAAAGGCCGGATCCCGCCGTTCATAGCTTGCGCCGGGCTTGGTCATCACCACCCATGCGATCCGCGCAATCTTGGCCGCCAAGGCGGCGGTGACCTTGTTAGTGCGCATGCGTGCCTGAAGTCCATCAAGCCACGCGCCAAGGCGGTATCGCGATCAAGATGAGTCACGCAGGAACGGGCGCCATGGATGATCATCCGGCGCAGATATCGATTGCCGCGCTTGCTTA
>NZ_JBVVPM010000074.1:0-31526 GCF_055811255.1 Bradyrhizobium sp. MI1.11 | reverse complement strand
CAAAGCGTGGAAATCGGCAACTACGGACGCTCTTGATCGTTGGTGCGACCTCTATCATCAAGCTTGCTAAACGAGGCGTGAGAGTCCCGCTCTGGATTCGGACCATGCTGCAAAGACCGCCGGTCAAGGTCGTATCGGTCGCGCTCGCTAATAAGATTGCGCGCACGATCTGGGCCTTGCTGGTCAGAGGAGGCATCTATCATGCGCCGGCCGCAATGCTGAAATCCTAATCTCAAGAGCTTTCCGGCGGAAGAAGAAAGCTGCCGAGGAGGCAAGGTACAAATCTGGATGAACCTCGAATGACGTCATTCCCGGTAGCAATCAGATCCCCTGACTCACTGCGCTTCGAGCGCGAGAAATTGATTGGGCGATTGCTTCCGCGGATATCATCGTGGCCAGCGGTCAGGCGCCGCATTCACAGGCCGAACATATGACGCACCGTCATCCCCTATTCTACCAGAAAAAGATCTTGCAGCCCGGGCCGTTCCACATATGAGTCAGAGCCAAATTTGCAAACGATGACGTAATTGCGGTCGGCGCTCGTGGCAGACAACCTCCATTTTCGTTGAGCCCTCGCAATCAAATGATTCGAAGGAGCTCCCATGAAGCAGTACGTCGGGCTGGAGGTCTCACAGAGAGAAACCGCTGTGTGCGTTGTCAACGAGTCTGGTCAAGTAATCTTCGAAGGGAAAGCCAAGTCTAATCCTGGTGTGTTGACTGACCTGCTTAACAAACATGCGTCTCATGCCGAGCGTATCGGCTTCGAGACCGGTGCGATGGCGAGTTGGCGCAACAACTCCAGTTCGTACTCGTTGAGGCTGCCCTTGAGCCCGACAGCAGGCGGTCGTTGCCGTGCCTCGGCGCATAGATGGTCTCCTGATCGACCAGAACGGTATCGACCACGCGGCACATCTCGATGAGTTGCTGCCAATCTCGGCTGTTGCGGGCGAAGCGCGAGACCTCGCGGGCGCAAACCGCACCAACCTTACCGAGGCAACTCTCGCTCTCGGCCCGCTACGAGAAGGCGCGCCGGGGCGAGTTGGTTGTGGCGGCGCCCGTCGGCTTCGTGAAGGCCGGCGACCGTTACGAGAAAGATCCGGATCGGCGTGTCCAGGAAGCGATCAAGCTGGTGTTCGACAAGGTCGAGGAACTGGGCAGCGCGCGACAGGCGCTCTGCTGGCTCCACGAGTACAATCTCGATCTACCAGTGAAGCAGTCCAACGGCGACACAGCCTGGCGGCGACCAAGTTACGAGTCTCTGTCCCAGCTGCGGGAGCAAGCGAGTCTGCGGCAGCGTGGGCCGGGCTACGTCTCAAGGTAAGTCGATTCTGCCGCGTCAATCTTCGCTTCATCACCGCGGGAATAGATTGGATGTTGTGAGGTCGGACCTGGAAGCATCCTTCCGATCTCCGATTGGCATCTGTTAACGCGGATTCGAGAGGAAAATTCGACCTACAATAAAGTCGCCTTGGGAGGTTTCTCTAACTCAGCACGGCGCTTTTCAGCATCCTTTTTCCGCTTGTTGGCGTCAACACGGTATTGGTCAATTGCATCGAGATCACTTTTCATCTCGGCTGGTGTCGGAATGGGGATCGCCTTGCCGGCCGCCATGTCGTGTCCTGAGCGTTCTGAGACGCGCTTCATCGCCCAGTAGACTTGCTTATGATCGTCATCTTCGACAACGACCATGCGCAAGCTCTGTGTTTTGACCTCGCAGTTGAATCGTTCAACGACCTTTCCTAACAGGACCTCCTCAACGAATCGCTCCCAAGTTTCCCTGAGATCGGTGTAGAAGTCTTTTGCAAGCCGCCGCCATGTGTCTGTCGTGAAATCCGCGACGCCATCAAAGCCCTTCAGCCGCACCTTGAGCGTTTCAATGCGTTTCGTCACGGACTGAGCAATCCATGGTTCATCGGTTTCGCTGATCAAACCAAAGCCAGCAGATTCCGACTTATTGATGTAGTTTCGGACCAGAGGGACCGCTGGAGTGGCCTGCGCGGCAGCGTCAACCACCTCATTGAAGAACAGAAGATTATGCGTGAAGATGATGACTTGGCGTCCCGCGGCCGCTTCTTTCACAAGTCTCGCGGCCACCCGCCTGATGCGAACGTGATCGAGAGACGATACCGGATCGTCGATGATCATACCTTGGCGCGATGTGTCTCCGCCGACCTCTGCCAGAAAACAGGCTAGTGCAAGCGCGCGCTGCTCACCTTCGCTCAGAACCTTACTGTTCGGGGTGGCTTTGGCCGCGTTGAGCCCAACCTCGAAATAGCTTTGCCCATCTTGGCTTCGATCATTGACGGCAAACGGGATGTGCGTCAGCGCCAAGGCCTCAATCTCGGCGACGATGCGTTTCTCGAGATTCTCCATGACGAGGCTGCGTCGCAGCGATGTCATCTGCCGGGAGACTGAACCAGTCTCGACGACATCGCAGCATGTGAGAAGCTTGCGGCGCTCTTCCAAATCCGTCAGACGCGCTAGAACCACGGCGAGATCGTCAGACAGTTTCTTGCGATCCTTGAGCGCGTCGCGTCGCGCCCGATCCACAGCGCGATTGCCATCGTTGGCCGCGGCCTTGTCATCTGCCAGCGCTTCAGCCTCCAGTGTTTCCACCTCCGTCTGAATATTCGTCGCGATAGAGGCGGTAAGCGAATGGAGCGCGGCAAAGTCGGCCATCGCGGCAACACCGACAATCGCATCCCGCCTCTTGCCGGCAGCCGCGAAATAAGCCGCAATGAGTGGTACCATCTCCCTGCGCTTGGCCGCTAGATCGCCAAATTCGCCTAGCGCGGCGTCGACTGCATCGCTGGTCGGGATGGCAAGATCCTTGATCTGACGGAGGGCTTCGCCATGAGCAACGGACGCAGCGAGCGCCGCCTTGTTTGCAGCACCTGTAACGAAATCGTTGAATGCTCGCACACGAGCTGCAGCGCCGGCTGTCATTGGCTCCTGGCAGAGCATACAACGATCGCCTTCCTGGTCAGGCAAATGTTGGTGATCGGATTCGATGATAGTCGCTGCGTAGGCGCGCGCATGGTCGAACATGAGCCGCCAGGGAGAAAGGCCGACTCCGGCGAGCGGCATAGTCGCGAAGGCGCCCGACGCGGCGAGCTTCGTAGCCTGGGCGGTCGAATCGGCGGTCGCATATAGATCGCGATAGGCGTCAACGGCGGCAACGGAGAGCGCCTCATCGATCTGTCCCGACGCTGTCAGGAATTTTTGTAAAGCTGCCTTGGCGCGTCGGCGTTTTGCCGCCATCGTTGAAGGGTCGCTTGCCAGAGCCTGCTCGAGGCTGGCAAGCTCTGCCGTATCCTGCTCTGAGTCCGCCGCCAGCTTCCTGATTTCATTGGTGGAAGGCAATGCTTCCTTAGACTTTATTTCGAGGCGAGCGAAAAGCTTTGCGACTGCGCCGGCAGTCGTGTATCCGCCGGGCAGCGGTGTTTTCAGTTTCTTCTCAATCGCTTTGATTTCTTCCCGAAATTCTGCCTCCAGCTCACCGCGAATGAGGCCATGGCGTTCGAGAAGTGCGATGGCTGCCGGCAGAAAACCGATCCGATTTTGCTTGTCGACGTAGAGGCGCGCATTGGCGGAGTCGAAAACGGAGATCCGGGCGATTGGCGCAGGCGGTTGTGCTCCATCCTTCCAGGTGACGGGAGTGGGCTCCGTGGCGCCGTCTTCGAGAAACCGCACAAGCACTTCGGCCGGCGGTTTGACGCCGATCTCAAATACGTTGCCGAGAAGGTCGTCCGCTGTCAGGCTACGGCATAGTTTCTTGGCTATACGGCAATAGCCGCTTTTGCCGCTTCCGTTATCGCCATAGATGACGGTAACACCGTCGGTGGCGAAGCGCAGTTGCTGTTCTTCCGCGAGCCGGTTCAGGTGCTTGACAGGACCCAGCGAGCAGAGCACCGCGCGGGGCCCGTTCGAGTTGCTTGTCTTCAAATGCTCCGCCGCAAGCGGCGAGCACGTCGGCGCTGTATCCGACACAAATCCGCCTGCGTGGCGGACCCGAGCGGCCACGGCGCTCCTATCTTCCTGATCAAGCATGAAGCCGGGCTGTCCAGCGTGTCGTCTCAGGGCATCCCTGATCCATTCATGCTGCTTGTCCGCCCATTCCAGCAATCCAACCGCGGCCATCCTCGTCCCCCAGCCTTGTTATCGTTATATGTGTTGATCCGTTCCGATCTTGTGGATTCGCGTGCCGGGACAGACTTTCTTCGCAATGTCGCACAGGTGGTTGTGGTGCGTCAGGTAGATGACCTGGCCTGCCTCTGCCATGTCGGCGAATAGCCTGAATGCTTCTTCGGCGCGAAAATCGTCAAACGTCTCCATAATGTCGTCAGCAACGAACGGCACCGGACTGCGTGCTTGAACGAATTCGTGGTAGCCAGCCATGCGCAGGGCCAAATAGAGCTGAAAGCGCGTGCCTTTCGACAATTCGTGGGCGGATTTCGAGCCGCCGGCCGACGACAAGGCGATCAAGGTCTCGCCGTCCTTGGCGGGCTGGGCCGCGAGTCCACTGTAGTTGCCGCGACTCACTGTTCGGAATGCCGCAGAGGCGCGCGTCATCATCGAGCTGCGATGGTGCTCACGATAGGTGCGCAACGCCTGCTCCATGGCGATCATTCCCGCACGGAATTGCAGGTAGCGTCCTGCGCCGTCCTGGATTTCAAGGAGCGTCGTGCGGCGACGTTCCTCGATTTCCGCGACCTTCGAATCCCCTCCGATCGCCTCGACTTGATCAATCGCCTGGCTTCGCGTTGCGAATAGCTCGTGACAGCGCTTGTCCTGGTCGTCGAAACGGGCTTTCAGCTCAATCAACTCGGCCTCCAGCCCCGATCGATCGGCAGTAACGAGAAAGCGTTCGGCTTCAGTGACATCGGACATGCGTAGTGCTTCGCGGATTTCAGCCTCCGCATCCTCGACATGCCCCTGCAGCTCACTTCGCTTGGCAACGTCTAGAAGTTTTCCGGCGACCTCGGCCAGGGAGGAAACTCCAAAGAACGATGTCATCCTGCTTTTCTGCTCTTTGTGAACCGCCAGCGTCTCGGCAAGCGACCGTTCCCTCTTCCGCGCGTCTTCGAGATTATCCATCGCCTTGGCGCGACGTGCGTGATCCGCGGCCGCATCGCGAACACGGTCACCGATATGCCGGGCCAGATCCAGCACTGTGCGTGAGGCAGCCGGAATCGACATCTCGCCGCAGATGGCCGCGACTTCATCGCCAAACGCGGTCTGGTCCTTCTCCATCTTTGCGATGCGATCGACCAAGCCCGCCTTCTTTTCGAGAGCCGGGCCAAGCTCGGCTGCGGCTGACAGGATCTCGCGCACGGTTGCAAGCGTCGGTATTTCCGCCGGATCGCCGAGCCAGCATGCCTTGCACGCCGTCGCCCAGAACTTAGACCATATCTGCTCGTCTGCGCTCGACTGCTCTGCGGCGTGTTCGCGATGCAGCAGCTCACGCTTTCGTTCGCCTAGCGCAGCGCGCAATGCACGGATTGCGCCGTCGCGGTCCAGAATCTCCTGAGCGGCCCCGAGTAGATCTTCGAATCCAGACTCAGGCCCATGGGAGAGGCCGACAGCATCGAGCGCGGTTTTCAGCCGGTCATGAGCCTCCTGCTCATCGGCCTTCGCCTCGCGTAGGTCGCGTTCAGCCGTGAGAACGGCTTCTCGTATGTCCAGTACCTTCTCGCGCCACGCCAGCCACCCTTCGAGGTCTGTCAGCGCGACGTTGTCGCCAAATGACGTCGCCATTTCGCGAACGGCAGCAGCGATCTCATCACGGATTGACTGCACGGCCGCGGCAGCGGCGCCTTTGAGTTCAAGGGTCCGCCTCAACTCCGCTGTGGCAATCGAGAGTGAGTGAGCGATCTGATGCAGCTTCGCCAAATCTGACATGTGCACCTGGCGGTTGGATGTGATTATGTCGTCGCGCCGCAACGCGCGCTCGAACGCATCGGCTGATGCGGCATCAAGATCGTGCCGGTGCGCTGACCACGCCTGCTCGCGCTCCATCCGGATGGCGGCCGCCTCTTGGTCGAAGATAATCCCCGTCATGCCGCCGATGGCATCACGCTCCGCCTCGAGCCGGCGTGTCTCGCTCGTCAGCCGCTCGACATCGCCAACATGGCGCCAGACGTCCTGCTCTGCATCATCAAGCGCTGTCTTCCATCCTCGGATCGTGTCCCCAGTTGGGCATCGCATCGCCAGGAGATCCTCGGTCTGGCCCTGCCAAGGATTTAACGTACGGAGGTGATCGGTCAGAGCAGTGATTGCCGCTTCCCGAGCCCTCTCCGCCAGATGGCGCCGGGCAACATGGTCGGCGTTGCGCGAAGCGGCGACGGCGGCCGTCAATCGGGCGATAGCATTGTGCCAGCCTTGGTCCGGTTCCGCATCCTGTCCGGCTTCGCGTAGCGCTTTGTCGGCCTCCGTCAGACGGCGACGGGCATCAGCAAGCTCCGTCGTGGCAGTCCGGATGGCATTGTCAACGCCGGAACGGGATTCGACCAATTCGCGCAGGCGACCGATCGTCGAAGCGCCGAGCAAGAGCCGTCGGGGGTCCGTTTCCCCGTCCCGCTCCATCCTGGTCAAGATGCCGGAGACGGCCAGATCTGCGGCTTGCAGTTGCAGCCGGCGGTCCGGGATATCCTTCTCAGCTGTCATATGACGGGCTCGCAGGTCGGCCAGCCGCTCCATTCTGCTGACCAGCTGCAATGCCGGCTCGTCAATGACGATCGACTCCACTTCAGCGCCGAGTCTCTCCACCTCGTCGGAAATCGCTTGCGTTTGCACACCGAGCTCGATCTCCTGCTTCTGCAGCGTCGGCAGGTCCCCGCTCCAGGATGCAGGCGGAACGGGCAGCTCTGCGAGCCGCTGGAGGCGTTCGCGGACCGCTTGGAGCGCGGCGAGACGCGGCAAAGCGGCAAGATGACGCTGAATTTCATCGAGTCGCGCCTGGATGCGCGTGCGTTCACCAATCGCGTCGTCATAATGTGACGAAGCCCGGTCGCGAACGTCGATGAGCCGCGCGTAGTCGGATGCCAGCGTATCGAACCGCTCGCGTTCGGCCTTCAATTCGGCGAGACGCGTTTTGAGATCGGCGAGAATCCCGCTCCGCGAGCGATGTTTATAAAAGCCATCAGCCTCTGCGCTGAGGTCGAGCAACTTGCGGCTGAGATCGGAAAGGCCCGCGCTGGCCGAAAACAGCAGCTCTCCAAGGTCGCCCTTGCTGGCGAGAATGCTCTCGCCCCCTTTCTCCAGGGTGTCGTCATCGAGCGAAAACATGGTGCGATATGACTCACGATCGATGCCGCCCAGTTCGCTAAGGATGACGCTTTCGGCAATCGGTCGATCGTCGGAATCAAGCAGGCTGTTCTGCGGCCGCTTGATGCGGACGAGCTCCCGGGCTTCGGCGGCGAACTCGAGGACGCCGCCCACCCTCATGGTTGGATAGGGATGCAGGAAGCCGAATGGATTCTGCGTGCCCATTCCGAACAGCAGATCGAGAAAAGCCGCGAGAGCCGTTGATTTTCCCGCCTCGTTGGGACCGTAGACGATGTGCAGGTCGGGTGAGTCCTTTGCCTTTTCACCGAAATCAATGCTCTGACCTGTGAAGTTCCCGAAGCGAGTGAGATCGAGGCGTTTGAGGCGCATGAGCTAGGCACTCTTTTCGGATGAACGGAGCCGCGCAAGCACATCTTCAGTGCCTTCTTTCGCCAGAAGCGCAAGGCCAGCCTTGAAGGCCGCCTCGTCGGCGCCCAGGGTGTCACGGCATTCCCGCGGGAGCTGGGATCTCAGCTCGTTGGCGATTGCGACGAGTTCTGCACGAAAGCCCTCGGACCGAAGCACGTCCTCCTCAATGAGGCGCCGCAGTTCCACGAGCGGATCGGCAGCGAACTCGGTCGTCTCGGTCGCGGAATGGGTGGCCACTTCGAGCTTTTCGATCCAGCACGCGCCGATCAGCGATCCACGATCGTCCGCCTCGGTCTTCAGGAGATCGAGGTCGCGTCGAATACGCCAAGACAACGGGGTGGCGCCGGTCACGCGCAGCCGGACGACGAGATGTTCAGAGGCGACGGCATCACGCGTCTGCTCGAGCGAACGCGTCACAGCAGCTACAAGATCCCCCCAGTCATCGAGGCCGGTGGCGTCGACCGAGACGCGCTCAAATTGTGCGATACTGGTGACACGCTCCTCGATGTGGATGGATCGATCGTCCAGAATGGTGACGAGACTCACCGATTTTGCACCCGACTCATTGATGTCTCGCCCTTGCGGCATGCCCGGCATGACGATCGCGCAGGCTCCTTTCAGGATCGATCGTTTGTGCACGTGGCCCAGCGCCCAATATTGGAAGCCAGTGGCGTGCAAGTCAGCATGACTACAAGGCGCATAAGGATCGTGGCCGGAGGCGCCGGCAAGGCTCGTATGCAAAATGCCGATATTGACGGCTCCGGCGACCGCCGGCTTGTACTTTGCCAGCAAGCTTTCAGGCGCGTGTGGCTGCGCAAAACTTAGACCATGGATGGCGACTGCGAAATGGCCCGCATCTCGATCGACCGCCACGGCTTCAGCGCGTCCGCCGAAGACCTTCACCCGATTCCGGAAAAGTTAATTCCTTCGTTATTCGTGAAAGCGCGTCATGATTGCCGCGAATAATGAAGACACGAATCCCGGCCTGATGTAGCCGCCGCAGCTGCTCGGCCAGGAAACGGGCCGTCTTCATCGACGTCTGATCGCCATCGTAAAGATCGCCCGCCAGGACCAGCGCGTCGACGCGTTCTCCCAGGCACAAATCGACGATCCGCACAAAGGCCCGACGCGTGGCGTTCCCGATTAGGTTGGCAAGATCGGGATTGCGCAGGGCAAGCGAACGAAGCGGAGAATCGAGATGGACGTCCGCGGCGTGGACGAAGCGATACGATGTGATATTCCCCTCCCCCTTATAGCTCAATTGGACTGCCGCGGGCCTAACGGTCAACGTCATAAAAAATGGATCGCCTCCCGGGCGCTAGGACCGGTGCAGGTTTTGCTTCTTTTTCACGGGCGACCGGAGACATATAGCTCCATTGGGCTGAGTGATCGGGCTTGTCTTCCGCTTCTTTTCGCTCGGTGATCTCTGCGATCGCGCGCACCATAGCCTGCCGCGCTTCATCGATTAGCCCCCGCGTCGACGCGTCCAGCCCCTCCAAATCTCCAGTATATCGAGGCCACGGGAATAGTTCTCGAAATGCGATTCGGGATCATCGTTGAGGTCGGCGTCCTCTGCAATAGTCGCTACGCGCATCGGGATGTCAACCAAAGTCTCAGAGCGCAACTTGACACCCAGCGCGACAACTTGCTGCGGCGGCATCAAACGCAGGATTTCATCGTCTTCGAAGAACGATAAATCGAAATTGTCTAAAGCAGTGTCCTGAAGGCGGAGCGCTGTTCGACCCTGATCGTATTCATCCAGCCAACCCAAACGGTAGGCGTAGCCTGCTGGTGGTGCCGTCGGCTGCGCGGACCGCATTGCCGTTTCATCTGCTCGTCACCGAGAAGCCGCAGGCTGCGATCCCCGACACGCTCGAAGGCTATCGAGGTGCCGCCTGGCTGCTGCGGCGTCAGGCCGTCTTGGTGCTGCCGTCGGTGGTCAGCCTGAAATCGCTGCGCGCCTTCGCGCGTCGGGATCAAAGCGTGAAGCCGATGACCGGCTTCGGCGATCCCGTGTTCAATCCCGCACTGGAAGGGCGCGCCGCGAACGGCAAGGTCGCCGCGCGCAGCATCGCGACCATTGCCTATAGCGATTTCTGGCGCGGTGCCGGCGTCGATCGCGCGCGGCTTGCGCAGGCGCTGCCGCAACTGCCCGACACCGCCGATGAGTTAAACGCGGTGGCCAGGGATGTCGGGGCTGCCGAGGCCGATATTCATCTCGGCCGCGACGCCAGCGAGACGACACTCAAGCGTGCAGCGCTTGCTCAATACGGCATCATCTACTTTGCCACCCACGGCCTCGTTGCCGGCGACATCAAGGGACTGGGCGAGCCCTCGCTCGCGCTCTCGATTCCTGATCAGCCGACGGAGCTCGACGACGGTCTGCTCACTGCGAGTGAAGTCGCCCAGCTCAAGCTCAATGCGGATTGGGTTGTGCTGTCGGCTTGCAACACCATCGCAGGCGACAAGCCCGGCGCCGAGGCCCTGTCGGGACTGGCGCGCTCGTTCTTCTACGCCGGTGCGCGCGCGCTGCTGGTCTCGCATTGGGCCGTGGATTCGGAAGCTGCCACCCGCTTGACCACATCGACTTTTGAGCTGCTCAAAAACGAACCAAAAATCGGGCGTGCCGAAGCCTTGCGCCGCGCGATGTTAACCTATGTTGACGACACCTCGTCACCGCGCAACGCCTATCCTGCGATGTGGGGGCCCTTCGCGCTGATCGGCGAAGGCGCGGTACGATAGGGTGGCCTTAGAATTTTCATCGAGACCGTCTTCGGCATTGTGCGCGCAATAACCTTGGGAAACGGCGAAACGCGCATTTGGTTGCGCGATCATTCGTGATTTTTTGATGCGCCTGCTCAGAGCTGACATGCGCGACGTTTGGCGCGGTCCTTGAATAAACCAAATCCTAGGGGATCAGCTTGGCAACGCCAGCGTTCATCAGTATTAGGTCGTTCCAACCGAGGCCGGACGGCCTGTAATCACGGTGACCGCGGCGGCGCCAAGCATGATCGCGCTGAGTGGGTTCTAGGAGGATTTTTCGTGCAAGAGACGGGCGTGCGCAACGGTGCCTTCGGCGCCGACAAATTCGGCTTAAAGAATCTCAAGCAGGTTCACTGGAACCTCGGTGCGCCGCAACTCTATCAATACTCGCTCTCCGCGGGCGAGGCGGTGCTCTCGGCCGATGGCGCGCTCTGCGCCGACACCGGCGAGTTCACCGGCCGCAGCCCCAAGGACAAATTCACGGTGCGTGACGCCACCACCGACAAGAAGATGTGGTGGGCCGGCAACCAGTCGATCACCGCAGAGCAGTTCGAGACGCTCTACCAAGATTTCCTCAAGCACGCCGAAGGCAAGTCGCTGTTCGCGCAGGACCTCTATGGCGGCGCCGATCCGGCGTATCGCATCAAGACCCGCGTCTTCACCGAGCTCGCCTGGCACTCGCTGTTCATCCGCACGCTGCTGATCCGTCCCGAGGCGATCGAGCTCCCGGCGTTCGTGCCCGAGCTTACCATCATCGACATGCCGAGCTTCCGCGCCGATCCGAAGCGCCATGGCTGCAAGTCGGAGAACGTCGTCGCGATCGATTTCGCCCGCAAGATCGTGCTGATCGCCGGCTCCTACTATGCCGGCGAGATGAAGAAGTCGGTCTTCACCACGCTGAACTATTATCTGCCCGAGCGCGGCGTGATGCCGATGCATTGCTCGGCCAATGTCGGCGCCAAGGGTGATGCCGCGATCTTCTTCGGCCTGTCCGGCACCGGCAAGACCACGCTGTCCGCCGATCCGAACCGCACGCTGATCGGCGATGACGAGCACGGCTGGGGCCCGAACGGCGTCTTTAACTTCGAAGGCGGCTGCTACGCCAAGTGCATCAAGCTGTCGCAGGAAGCCGAGCCCGAGATCTACGCCGCCTCGACCCGCTTCGGCGCGGTGCTCGAGAATTGCGTACTCGACGAAGACACCCGGGTGGTCGATTTCGACGACGGCTCCAAGACCGAGAACACGCGCTCGGCCTATCCGCTCGAATTCATCCCGAACGCCTCGCGCACCGGCCGCGCGCCGCAGCCCAAGAACGTGGTGATGCTCGCCGCCGATGCCTTCGGCGTGCTGCCGCCGATCGCCAAGCTCTCGCCGGCGCAGGCGATGTATCACTTCCTCTCGGGCTACACCGCGAAGGTCGCCGGCACCGAGCGTGGTCTCGGCAACGAGCCGCAGCCGGAATTCTCGACCTGCTTCGGCTCGCCCTTCCTGCCGCTCGATCCATCCGTCTACGGCAACATGCTGCGCGACCTGATCGCCCAGCACAATGTCGACTGCTGGCTGGTCAACACCGGCTGGACCGGCGGCAAGTACGGCACCGGCTCGCGCATGCCGATCAAGGTGACGCGCGCGCTGCTGACCGCTGCGCTCGACGGCTCGCTTCGCAACGTCGAATTCCGCACCGACAAATATTTCGGCTTCGCGGTCCCGACCGCGCTGCCGGGCGTGCCGAGCGAGATCCTCAACCCGGTCAACACCTGGAAGGACAAGGACGAGTTCGACAAGACCGCCCGCGCGCTCGTCGACATGTTCCAGAAGAACTTTGCCAAGTTCGAAGCCCAGGTCGACGCCGAGGTCCGCGCCGCAGCGCCGGACGTGAAGCTCGCGGCGGAGTAGTTTCTCTCTGTATGGAATGCAAAGGGCCGTCGTGAGGCCGCCCTTTTTGCTTGTGCATATCTCCTTTTAAGCCAAATTCAAAGCGAAGTACTTCCATCCAGCGCGTTGCAGGATCGCTTCATCTTTGTGATGGCCCCCATAAATGAAGATAGCCGATCGAATCCAGCATTGCCCTTACTTCCGCCCGCCAGCTTTTAAAGTCGATCGCACGGGGCCGCCATGCATCCCCGGCAGCCGCTCACGCGATGAAACCAAGGGGTCGCCTACATTTTGCAGTGCGGCTAGCCCGTCTCTGTCCACTCTGCAGCTTGTTCGTGTTGGTCCTGCTCTTCATCATCTGCCAGGTCGGGATCCGGCAACTCCCCGGCCAGCAGCTTGTCCTTGCTGAGCAGGCCTGCGTCCTCGAGCATGTCCATATCGGGCAGGTCGCGCAGGGTGTCGAAGCCGAAATGCGACAGGAAGCCCTTGGTGGTGACGTAGGTGTAGGGCGCCCCAGGCTGCGGCGCGCGTGGCCCGGATGCGATGAAGCCGAGGCGGCGCAGGTCAGCGATGAGGTCGCGGCTGACCTCCTTGCCGAAGAACTGTGAGAGCTCGCCACGGGTGATCGGCTGGTAGTAGGCGATGCAGATCAGGATCAGGCTCTGCTGCTGCGAGAGCGACCGCAGCTGATCTCCCAACCCGGTCGCGGCCCGGATCGCCTCGGCGAACACTTTCTTGGTGCGGTGCTGCCAGCCGCCGGCGACGGCCACGAGCTCGTACGGCCGGCCGCGCAGCTCATCGCTGATATCGTCGATCAGAAGGTCGATGCTGCAATCGCGGCCGACAACGCGCGCCAGCGCCTCGCGCGGCACCGGCGCGGGTGAGGCGAAGATCACGGCCTCGACCCGGCCCATCCATTCGCGCCAGCGCAGCTCCGGCGGCAGGTCGGCCAGTTCAGTGTCAATCGCCTCGGTCGGGCGCGCGCGCGGTCCCATCTCAGAGCCCGTACAATCGAAAGCTCGGCCGTCCCGTGAGTTCGCGCACGGCACCGAGCGACACCAGCCGCTCGAACAGCCGTCGCGCGCTGCGGTCGCTGGCATTCTCGCCGGCGCCCGCCGCCTGGGCGTCTTCCGTCAGCAGGATCCGTACCATCCGATCGGCGTCGCGGCCGCGCAGCTTCGGTGCGATCTGGAGCAGCCGATTGGCCCGGCGCACGAGGTCGGCGTAGAGCTCCGCGGCGGCAGCGGCGGCGCGTGCATAGGCCAGCGCGCAGGCCGCCAACCAGGCCTCCTCCGGGCGGCCAACCTTGGCTGCGGCGCGCAGATCGGCGCGACGGAGCTGGCTTGCGAGCAGCGGCACGGCCATCGGCCATTTCAGCCGATGGGCGAGCACGACGTCGGCAAGCCACAGGGCCAGCGGTTCGCTGGCGGGGACACGGCGCATGCTCAGCGCCGCGATCTCGGCGGCAGCCGCGACCGCGCTTCCCTGCCCTGCCGCCAGCTTTGCCGCGGCGGTGACGACGTCCGCGAGCGCGTCGTTGCAGCCCAGCTCGAACTGCCTGGACAGCGTGATGATCCAGTCGTCAGGCGCCATGGCGGCGCGCTCGCCGAGATAGCGCCAGGCCTTGAGGATGCGTCCGCCGGGTCCGGGATCATCGGTCTCGCGGCGCAGATACCAATGGTCGCGCAGCCTCGCCTCGTCCTCGGTGCGTCCGCCCTGGCGGGCGAGCACGGCGGCATTGGCGAGCGACAGGCGGTGGCGCCACAACAGGCCGAGCGGGTGGTCGTGACCGGCGATCGGATGGAGCGCGGCCAGCGCGGCGCCGGCGAAAAACGTCGCATCGTCAGCCGCGTCTGCGGATGCGAGCTTCCTCACCCACAGCGGAACGGGCGGGAAGGTCGGCGGCGGGTCAGGGATGATTCGCGGGCGCGAGGACATGGCTGAGCCTAATCCCGTACGGCGCTTTTGGCGATCGATTTCGCATCAAACCGCCGGACCTGTCGCTCGCTCACAACGAATGATAATGTTGCATTATCAGTCGTTTTCCTCATTATGTGGAACATGCCCGAAAGCGCCGCCCGAACCTTCGAAAATCGCCCTCCGCAGGGTTCCGCCCCGCCTGCGCGCCCGGCGACGAGCGACGATCGTGCCGCGGCGCAGACGTCGTTCGACAGCCCTAGCCGCCTCCCCTGCCCTGTTCCGGCGCCGGACTCCGGCCTGCCGGCGCATCTTGAGCGGCTCGCCGATCGCGCCCGCGACTATGTCGACGCAGCCAGCTCGGCGAACACGCGCCGGGCCTACAGCTCCGACTGGAAGCATTTTTCGGGGTGGTGCCGGCGTCAGGGCCTCGAGGTGCTGCCGCCGTCCGCGCAGACCGTCGGGCTTTACATCACCGCCTGCGCCTCCGGCGCTGCGACGGCCGATCGCCAGGCGAATTCGGTCGCGACCATCGAGCGTCGGCTCTCGGCCCTGACCTGGAACTATGCCCAGCGCGGCATGCCGCTGGACCGCACCGATCGGCATATCGCGACCGTGCTCGCCGGCATCCGCAACACCCATGGCGCCCCGCCCCGGCAAAAGGAAGCCGTCCTGCCCGAGGACGTCATCGCCATGCTCGAGACGCTCGATCGCGGCACGCTGCGCGGCTTGAGGGATCGGGCCATGCTGCTGCTCGGCTTTGCCGGCGGCCTGCGGCGCTCGGAGATCGTCGGCCTGGATTGTGGCCGCGACCACACCGAGGAGGGCCGCGGCTGGGTCGAGATCCTCGACAAGGGCATGATCGTCACCCTGCGCGGCAAGACCGGCTGGCGCGAGATCGAGATCGGTCGCGGCTCATCCGATGCGACCTGCCCGATCGTGGCCCTGCAGATCTGGCTGAAGCTCGCCCGAATCGGTCACGGGCCGCTGTTCCGCCGGGTACGGGGCGACGGCAAGGACGTCGGTCCGGATCGCCTGAATGACCAGCAGGTGGCGCGGCTGGTCAAACGCGCGGCGCTGGCCGCCGGGGTGCGCGCTGATCTGCCGGAGGGTGAACGCGAGGGAAAGTTCGCCGGACATTCGCTGCGCGCCGGCCTCGCCTCATCGGCTGAGGTCGACGAGCGCTACGTCCAGAAGCAGCTCGGTCACGCCAGCGCGGAGCAGACCCGCCGCTACCAGCGGCGGCGCGACCGATTCCGGGTCAATCTCACCAAGGCCGCCGGGCTGTGAACCGCGCGGCCGGGGCGGGTTAGAAGTTCCACGGCGAAATCAATTCGAGCCCTGTCGAGGCAAAATCACTGAGATTTCGGGTGGCCAATCTGCCGCCGTTGACGCGGGCGATAGCTGCGATCATCCCGTCGGGGGCCGACATCGGTTGGCCATGGCGCGCCGCCTCTCCCATGAGGTCGCCGTAGGCGAGTGCAGCCGCTTCCGTCAGGCCATAAATCCGATCGGCGAAACGTCGGCGCCAATCGGATAATCCGTGCTCCAGCCGCTCCGCGCGCTGGTCGGGCCTGATCTTCTGAATGCCGAAAGCGATCTCGGCGATCGTGACCGTGGGAAGTGCAAGCTCCGCATCGTGGCGAACCAGCCAGGCGATGACCGCATCGTCAGGGGCCTTCCTCAAAGTCTCCGATATCACATTGGTGTCGAGGAAAATCACAGGTCGGGTCCAGTATGCGGTCGGCGCCCTGCGCGAATCACCGCCTCCAGGTCGATATCCGCGTCCTCACTCGTCCTCAGTCGGGCATAGAATTCCGCGGGCGGTTCGCGCCCAGCGACGCGTTCCTCGTAAGCTTCGAGTGCGCGCTCGACGACGTCCGCGATCGAGCGATTCTCCCGACGCGCCAGACGATGGGCAAGAGCTCGTGCCCTTGCACTGCGGACTGAGAGCTGTGGTTCCGCCATAGCAAAGAGACTCCTCCCGGAGGAATATACGCCTGTGACGGCAAGCCATCAAGATGGCATCTGCTGGCAAGCCATCTCCGGAACTATTGCAAGCGCCTTTCGACACTCAAAGCTTTGGTCACCCCCAGCCGAAGCAATGAGCTCGCCCATTCCGGTGTGAGTTGGCCGCGATCCAGCCCGACTAGCGGTCGGCGCGTCGTTGTCGACCAACCATTCCTGCCGGGCTTTGGCTCATGTCGGGCGTCTGGCCAGCGAGGCGCGCAGTTCGGCGCTGGCGTGCGCCGGCTTTCCCGGCGCAAAGCGAGCGGTCCCGCCCCTCGGCGGGGTTGGTTTCGCGCCGTCCAGCTTGCCCCGCAGCAACGCCATGACCATCGGCCAGACGGAGAACTTACCGCCCTTCGCACGGTCAGTCAGGCTCCGCAGATAGCCGCCAGCACTGCTGATCTGGTCGGCTTTCTGGTGGATCGCCGCGAGCGTAATCGCGGCCTGCTGGTCACCGAGCACATCCTTGGCCTCGCGCCACGCACTCGGACTGATTCCCAGCATCGGCCGGGCAAGTTCGGCGGCGGCCAGCAAATCCTTCCAGTGCCGGATTTCGCCGCCTTTGATCAGCCAGCGCATGTTCGGACAAGCATCCAGCACAATTCCCAAGGGGAGCTCACGCTTCGGCAAGCGCCGCAGGTTGTGGTCCGCCGCGAGGGTGCCGCCCGCTTCATCTTCCTTCGCCGGGCCTCTTTCAGATTCAGATGGAATATCTGGATTTGAATTCTGTATGTGGCAACCGGAATGGGACTCATTGCCATCCAGATTCTGTGTTTTTGCAAATGTTTCCAGCAGCTCCCGTATCTCGCGCCAGAGCGCTTCCATCTCACCGCCGATGCTTTCCAGGAGCTGCCGTGGGGCGGTCCGCGGAATCCGCCCGGCAATCGCCTGGTAGACCTGCTGAAACCGCTTCCAGTTTCCGGGCACGCTTTCCTCGAGCCCGGCCTCGATCATCTTCACGATGTCGCGACGCAGGATGGTGAGCCGTTCCTTGGCAACGCGGAAAGCCTTCTTCTCGGCCTGCACGGTCGCCGCCAGCGTCTTGTACTCCTCGGCGCGGGCCACCATCGGGGCCAGGTCGAAGCCGTAGGCTTGCTCGATCTGTCCGCCCTGCCCCTTGCGAGCAAAGCGCTTGCCGTTCGGACTATCCCGGCGAATGATCAGACCGCAGTCGACCAGAACGGCGAGATGCCGGCGCAGCGTCGTGGGCGGCATCCCGTTGGCCCGCGCCATCAGCTGCTCGTTGGACGGCCAGACGATCAGCTCGCTGTCGGCCTCAAGCGCAATCTCCGGATGAAATGACAACAACGCGTGCAGGATCGCAAGCGCACGGTCGGTCGCCCCGAGAACCTGGCGCGCCTCCTTGATGTGCTGGAACACGTGCCATTTGTGAACAATCGCCGCCTCCGGCTTTGCCTTCGCCGCCAGCTGGCTTGAAATCATCCCAAGCGTCATCGGCCGGCGCCCAAAGGGCGTCGTTGATAAGGGTGTCTGCATTTTCCTCCACCTGTTGCTAGGCAAAAGAAGTCAGCCCTCCAAAACGAGCGCATTCCTGCGTTCCTTGGACTTGACACCGATTCGCGGAAGTGGGATTCTGTCAGCTGCCAGACTAAACAGAGAAGGGCTTCCGGAACCTCGTTTCGGGGGCCTTTTTCTTTTGCGGGTTAGCCTCCAGTCTCCTGTGAGATCGTCTCTCTGCGAAAAGCCTCGTAAAGTTGATCGAGGTTTTCCGACAGATACTCGCCGAACGCGCGGGCGTCAGATGTCTTTGCCTTCAGCGCCAACGTGAACTTCTTTCCCTCGGCCGAAATTTCCGCCGAGAGCGCACTATCCTGGGGGGCCCAGCTTCGCTTGATTGTCTGGTTCTGCTTGCGCGAGGGCTTCGACTTCAGTTTGCGGACCAGACAGTCGAACCGTGCGTCACTCGACAACGCGGAAAAGGCCTCTTCCCCAATAATCTCCAGACCGCGCTCCTGGTTGGCCGGACTGTCGAGCAGCAGCTTCAACTCATACCAGCGATCGCGGCCAACATTCTTGGCTTGGCCGATGGCCTGCAAGATGGGGGAGGGCAGGCCTGCGACCGACAGCATCTTCGAGAGTGTCGTTCGGTCGATCGAGAGCGCACTCAGAATAGTTGCATTGTCGTCGTCATAATGGAGACGCACAACGTCCGCGGCGAACAGGGCACGATCGATAAAGGGGATGTCCGCACGGGCGGCATTCTCCTGACCTAGCGCAAGCACATGCTCTCGATCCTCGATGTCCTTGACGACGGCGCGCACCTTTCTGCCGAGGGCCTGAGCGACCTTCCAGCGGCGATGTCCGAACACCACCATGTAGCGGCCGGCCGACTTTGGATTCGGCCTGACCAGAATAGGGGAGTCCTGGCCGCGCTCACGAATTCGCTCCAACAGCAGGTTGAAGTCGCCCTCATCGTCGGAACGTCTATCTCGGACGAACGAAGCCTCGATCAACTCAGGCTCGAGCTCAACGACCGTTTCCCCCTCCACGAGCCTGTCAGCCCTGGCAGCAAGCTCATCAAGTGAATTGAGGAGGGAGCGCGAAGCGCCTTTGGCCGCATAGTCGGACACGGGACGGGACAGCCGTTTGTTATCGGTGGCGAATTCATCAACTCCATGCGGCCTACTATCAAGAATGTTAGCAAAGGGGTTTTTACGAGCCATGACTAAGCCTCCTCTTTCCCCTTACCCTCTTGAAGTCGCGAAGATTTTCGGCGGTTTTGACTGCGGTCAACATTAGAGACGCCCCCATGCCCGGTGGATCAACGCCTGAACTTCGAAATTCACCGCGTCCAGTGCCTCGATAGCGCGATCGTAGGTGTCCCGATTGAAGCTTCCGCGTTCGACCTCATACAGGCTCTGCTTCGTCAGCCCCGCGTCCGATATGGCCGTCGACTTGAGCATCGGGTTCTTGAGAATCTCCTCCGCGAGCATCGACTGCATGAAGCCCAACATTTGGGTTTGCGGAATATCCGTGGGCTCGAATCGGGTGATCAAATATCGAAGCCAGTCAATGTTGACCGCCGCTCCCTTCTCCCGGATCGCCCTGACGAAATTTCCGAGCATCAATAGGAACTGGCTCATCGACATGAGATCGAGCATCTGTGGGTGGACGGTGATAAGAACAGACGTAGCAGCAGTGAGCGCCGTCAGCGTCAGGAAGCCGAGTTGCGGTGGGCAATCGATCACGACGATATCGAATCGATCGTCCACTTCCTCAAGCGCGCGCCCGAGGCGTTCATAGAACCGCTTGCCCTCATTCGAGCTCTGCATCGACAGTGGCGTATCGTATTCATATTCCTGAAGTTCAAGGTTTGCCGGAATGATCTCCAGCAAAGGGAAATTGGTCGGCCGGATGACCTCCGCAACTGGCCGACGCTTTTCGTCGTATCGGATAGCGTCATACAGCGACGGATTTCGATCGAGCTCTGGCTGAAAACCATGGAGGGCCGAGAGTGAGGCCTGCGGATCGAGGTCGATTGCGAGCACACGATGTCCGGTCAGCGCGAGATGCTGACCCAGATGGGCGGCTGTCGTGGTCTTGCCAGAGCCGCCCTTGAAATTGACGACCGCGATAACCTGAAGCTTCTCGCCGGGCTTGCGGACGGGGACGTATTTCTTCGCGTCTGATCGTCCGTTCTTATCGAGGTAGTGCCGGAGTTCTATCATCTGTTCCGCGGTATAGAAACGTCTTCCACTACCTGCGATCGTGGGCTCCGGGCCTTTCTTTTCTAGATGGAGTCTCTTGAGGTTGTTGGGGCTGACGCCGAGATAGTGCGCGACTTCCGACATCGGGAACAGGCGGAGCGTCTTCTTCGCGTCCGGTGGAAATTTTTCCAGTCGAAGCTGGTCGAGCTTCCGCGAGATCTCGTCGCCCTGCGCAAGGATTTTCTCGTCGAATTCGAATTTCGGGAGCAGTCCCATCCTAGCCCGTCCTGCCTAGAAAATAGCGCTATCAGGGGCGAAAGGCCCCAGTCAGGCGCCAGTATGGGGGATTCGGGCTGCGCGGCAAGTAATTTAAGGTTAACAACATCTTAACAGGTGTTCTTAGTCGCGCAGGACGAGGAGGTGATTCGTTCGAATTAGTTCAGTATTATTCAACACTTACACTGCGCCCTCAGAGTGCGGTCGCGCCGTTTTTCGCCCCGTTATTTCTACAGTCAAAGCGCGACCGTTTTGGCGCGCCTAGGGCTGCGAACCGGCCAAACTCGACACCCAAGACGCGACTCGCGCGACCGAAGCTCACCGGCCCCCGTTAATTCAACAGAGGACACACACTGGCGCAGCGTGCTGATTTGCCTCCGAACGCGATGGAGGATTCGGCGATGCGGGCGATTGCGATTGATGCCGACGAACACCGCAGGTGCGGGCCTCTGGCGGATGAGATGCATCTGTGCCGCGGCCAAATGTTCGCCGGTCGGCTTGGTTGGCGAGTTAACGTCGGCCGCAGCCGCGGGCGCGCGCGGAACGAATACGACGCGCTGGATCCGGCGCTGCTGCACCGCGGCGATCTTGCCAGCTGTACCCGTCTCATTACGACCACGGCCCCGAGCGTGCTGTCGCACACCTTCGCGATCGAGAGCTCGCAAGTGGTGGTCGACACGGGAGGCAAGAGGAAGGGAGGCCAGCGCCTGCGTCGAACAGCCCTGACACGTTTCGCAAGGATCATCGAATCGACGTCGAAGGGCGACGAGATCGCCAGGGCAACGGGATCTGCGGGGCCGACGCATCCTGCAACTGGCGGGCTGGCCGGCAACCCGCTTTGGGGCGTGCAGAGCGGAGAGGCCATGAACGTCACCAGGATACTATCCGACTACTCGGCGCGCTTCGAACGGGTCTGTCCGCCTGGATATCCATCCGGACTGCGCCGCCTTCAGCGCCTCGCTGCCTGAGCGAGGCGGCGATTTCCATGGCCGAACTTCGTTCGCATCCGCGGCTTGTCCGCAAACTCCAGGACGCCCTCGGCGACCAGATCTGCGCCGCCCTCGATGATCCGGCTGTCGTCGAGGTGATGCTTAATCCAGACGGCCGGCTATTCATCGAACGGCTCGCCCACGGCATGGTAGCCGCCGGGAACATGGCTGCCGCAACGGCCGAGATCATCATCGGCAGCGTGGCCCATGCGCTGCAATCGGAAACCGACGACGAGCGTCCAATCGTTTCAGGGGAACTGCCGATGGGCGGTCATCGCTTCGAAGGTCTGCTGCCGCCCGTCGTCGGTGCCCCCACATTCACAATCCGCAAGCGGGCTTCACGTCTCTTCGATCTCGAGGATTACGCCACCCAGGGGTTTATGACGGCCGATCAGCTGGCGGTCATCCGCAACGCGATCGCATCGCGCCTGAACATCGTGGTGTCGGGCGGCACGGGCTCGGGTAAGACCACACTGGCCAATGCCGTGATCGCCGCGATCATCGCGCACGCGCCGGAACACCGGCTGGTTATTCTCGAAGACACGGCCGAGATCCAGTGCGTCGCTGAAAACGCCGTCTCGCTTCACACCAGCGACACCGTCGATATGGCGCGCTTGCTTAAGAGCACGATGCGGTTGCGCCCCGACCGCATCATTGTGGGAGAGGTGCGCGACGGCGCGGCCCTCACGCTGCTCAAGGCGTGGAACACCGGCCATCCCGGCGGCATCACGACCATCCACGCCAATAGCGCGATCTCGGCGCTGCGCCGTCTCGAGCAGCTCACCGCCGAAGTCAGTCACCAGCCCATGCGCGAGGTCATTGGCGAGGCGGTCGATCTGATTGTCTCGATCGAACGAACGGATCGCGGCCGCCAGGTCCGCGACGTGCTTCATGTCGAGAGCTTCTCGGCGGGCCAATACCAAACGCAATCCTATACTCGCAAGGAGGAGCGCCATGTCGCTTAATCGGTCAATGCTTGTAGCTGGCGGCGCCCTGCTGCTGACATGCGTGATGTTGGACCCAGTTTCTGCGTCGAGCGGCGGCGGCAATCTCCCTTGGGAGAGCCCGCTTCAGCAGATCCAGCAATCGATCACGGGTCCCGTGGCCGGCTTCATCGCGCTTGCGGCCGTGGCTGTTGCGGGCGGCATGCTGATCTTCGGCGGCGAGCTCAACGATTTCGCGCGGCGCCTCATGTATGTCGTGCTGGTCGCCGGTATTCTTCTCGGTGCAACACAAATCGTCGCCCTGTTCGGCGCCAGCGGCGCGTCAATCGCTGAGGCCGCGCGCACCGTGATCCCCAGAGGGGCAGGGCACGTCGGTCATGGCTGAGCTTGGCGCCAATCTTCGACGCAATCGTATCCACCGCGCGCTGTCGCGGCCGAACCTGCTGTTCGGCGCCGACCGCGAGCTCGTGCTGTTGGCCGGCCTTGCCGCGGTTATCCTGATCTTCGTCGTGCTTACCTGGTACGCGGCAATCCTCGGCGCTGTGATCTGGATTGTTGTGGTGGCAGCGCTGCGGATGATGGCGAAGGCCGACCCGATGATGCGGCGGGTCTATGCCCGTCACATCTCCTATCGGCCATACTACCGGGCGACCTCGACGCCCTGGCGTCGGTACTGAGGTCGCCCATGGTTGCGCTGCACTGTTTCCGTCATTCTGGCCCGTCCTTTGCCGATCTCGTGCCTTATGCCGGGCTGGTCGGGAACGGAATCGTGCTGCTGAAGGACGGCTCGCTGATGGCGGGCTGGTATTTTGCCGGGCCGGATTCGGAAAGCTCGACCGATGCCGAACGCAACGAGGTCTCGCGCCAGATCAACACCATCCTGGCGCGCCTCGGCTCCGGCTGGATGATTCAGGTCGAGGCGGTGCGGGTGCCGACCACGGCTTATCCGCCGCGGCAGGACTGCCATTTTCCCGACGCCGTGACCCGGTCGATCGACGACGAACGCCGCAATCGGTTCGAGCAGGAGAGGGGTCATTATGAGAGCCGGCATGCGATGATCCTGACCTGGCGCCCGCCCGAACGCAGGCGCGCGGGTCTCGCGCGCTACATCTACTCCGACGTGGAAAGCCGGTCGGCCCCCTATGCCGATACCGCGATCGACAGTTTCCGCACCTCGATCCGCGAGGTCGAGCAGTATTTCGCCAGCGTCCTGTCCATCCGGCGCATGGAAACGCGCGAGGTCGAGGAGCGCGATGGCACGCGCATGGCACGCTACGATGAACTGTTCCAGTTCATTCGCTTCTGCATCACCGGCGAGAACCATCCGATCCGCTTGCCGGATATCCCGATGTATCTCGATTGGCTGGCGACGGCCGAGCTCCAGCATGGTCTGTCGCCAATGGTCGAGAACCGCTTTCTCGGCATCGTGGCGATCGACGGTTTTCCGGCCGAGAGCTGGCCGGGAATTCTCAACTCCCTAGACCTGATGCCGCTGACCTATCGCTGGTCGTCGCGTTTCATGTTCCTCGACGACCTGGAGGCGCGGCAGAAGCTCGAGCGCACCCGCAAGAAATGGCAGCAGAAGGTTCGCCCCTTCATCGACCAGCTCTTCCAGACACAAAGCCGCTCGATCGATCAGGATGCGGCCGCCATGGTGGCCGAGACCGAGGATGCGATCGCGGAAGCCACTTCGCAGCTCGTCGCCTACGGCTATTACACGCCGGTCCTCGTCCTGTTCGACGAGAGCAACGCGCGCTTGCAGGAGAACGCTGAGGCGGTCCGTCGCCTGATCCAGGCGGAAGGGTTTGGCGCGCGCATCGAAACCCTCAACGCGACGGAGGCGTTTCTCGGCAGCCTGCCGGGCAATTGGTACGCGAACATCCGCGAGCCGCTCATTAACACGCGCAACCTGGCGGATCTGATCCCCCTCAATTCGGTGTGGTCGGGCAATCCAACCGCATCATGCCCGTTCTATCCGCTTGGCTCCCCACCATTGATGCAAGTCGCATCCGGCTCGACCCCCTTCCGGCTGAACCTGCATGTCGACGACGTCGGCCATACCTTGGTGTTCGGACCGACAGGCTCAGGCAAATCGACCCTGCTTGCGCTGATCGCAGCGCAGTTTCGGCGTTATGCCGGCGCGCAGATCTTCGCTTTCGACAAAGGCTGTTCGATGTTGCCGCTGACGCTGGCCGCCGGCGGCGACCATTATGCGATCGGCGGTGATGGGGTGGACGGCGCGGCAGCGCTCGCCTTTTGTCCGTTGTCCGACTTATCGACGGATGCCGATCGCGCATGGGCGGCGGAATGGGTGGAGACGCTCGTCGCGCTGCAAGGCCTCGTTATCACGCCCGATCATCGCAACGCCATCTCGCGGCAGGTCGGGCTGATGGCCGAGGCACGCGGACGCTCTTTATCTGATTTCGTCTCGGGCGTGCAGCTGCGCGAGATCAAGGACGCGCTGCACCACTACACGGTGGATGGTCCGATGGGCCAACTGCTCGATGCCGAGAGCGACGGCTTGCTGCTCGGCTGCTTCCAGACTTTCGAGATGGAGCAACTGATGAATATGGGCGAGCGCAACCTCGTCCCGGTCCTCACATACCTGTTCCGGCGAATCGAGAAAAGGCTGTCTGGCGCGCCAAGCCTCATCATCCTGGATGAGGCCTGGCTTATGCTCGGCCATCCCGTCTTCCGCGACAAGATCCGCGAATGGCTGAAGGTGCTGCGCAAGGCCAATTGCGCGGTGCTGCTCGCCACGCAATCGATCTCGGATGCGGAGCGCTCCGGCATCATGGACGTCCTGAAGGAAAGCTGCCCAACGAAGATCTGCCTGCCTAATGGCGCCGCGCGCGAGCCTGGCACGCGCGAGTTCTACGAGCGCATCGGCTTCAACGAGCGCCAGATCGAGATTGTCGCGACTGCCGTCCCCAAGCGCGAATACTACGTCGCCTCGCCCGAGGGGCGCCGGCTCTTCAACATGGCGCTCGGTCCTATCACGCTGTCATTCGTCGGCGCGTCCGGCAAGGAGGATCTGAAGCGCATCTTGTCGCTGAAGAACACCGGGGCCTATTGGCCCGTTCACTGGCTCAAGGAAAGGGGGATCGGGCATGCTGAGACGCTTCTCGCCGATGTCTAGGGCGCTCATCCTTGGCGTGATCGTCGGATCAGCGCCGGCCGGTCCGGCATTGGCCGGCGCCGCGGCCGGCGGCGCCACCGAGTTCACGCAAATCCTGAACAACGCCGAGCTGGTCAGCCTGGTCGGCCACTCGACTACGCAGATCGACAACCAGATCCAACAGATCTCGCAGCTCGCCCAACAGATCCAGAACCAGCTGAGGATCTACGACAATATGCGGCAGAACACAGCCCAGCTGCCCTCGCATGTCTGGGGGCAAGTGGAGGCCGATCTGAAGCAACTCCAGAACATCGTCAAGCAGGGCCAGGGCATGGCCTTCTCGATGGGCAACATCGACGACGTGCTCAAGCAACGCTTCCAAAGCTACGGCCAGCTCAAGACCAATCTGTCGAATGGCGCGAGTTTCGCCTCGAGCTACCAGACCTGGTCCACCACAAACCGCGACACGATCTCGAGCACGCTACAGGCGGCGGCGCTCACCTCAGAGCAATTCGCAACCGAGAATTCGACCATGACGCAACTCCAAATGGCCTCGGAAAGTGCCGACGGGCAGATGAAGGCCCTGCAGGTCGGGCATGAGATTGCAACGCAGGAGGTCGCCCAAATGCAGAAGCTCCGGGGGCTCATCGCGCAGCAGACCACGATGATGGCGACATGGTATCAGTCCTCGCAGGCAGCTAAGGACCTGTCGCAGGCGCGCCGCGAGCAATTCTTCGACGCGACCGCACCAGCCACCTCAGGGGGCCAGACCATGGAGCCGCGCTGGTGAGACCATCGACGATCATCCTCGTCCTCGCCGCGATCGGGATCAGCGCCGCCGGTGCGTCGCTGTTGCTCGCACCGCGCACGCCAATCCCGGCGCACGGGACTGGCTCGGGCGGCGATCACTTCGTCAAACCTCCCCAGGACTACAAGACCTCCGGCGGCCAGCTGATGAAACCGCGATGGTAGGGCAGGGGAGCGGGGTGCGTGGTCTCAGACCGGGGCTCGTCCTCATCCTTGCGGTCGCCATCGTCGTGGCCGCGCATCCTGCCCTGGCGCAGCAGGACGGCAGCGTTCTCACGACGCTGGAGAATTCGGTGATGACCGCCGCCAAGGGCTGGCAAACGACGGTTATGCAGGCCGCCAAATCGCTATTCTGGATCCTGGCTGGGATCGAGGTCGGCCTGGCCGCAGTCTGGCTCGCCATTGGGACCGCCGCCCTCGATGCGTGGTTCGCCGAGATGGTGCGGCGGATCATGTTCATCGGGTTCTTCGCCTTCGTCCTTGAGCAGGGCCCGAATTTCGCGAAAGCGGTCGTCGACAGCCTGTATCAGATCGGTGCTGGCCACGGCTCGGCCTCGCCGGCGGACGTGTTCAATGCCGGGCTCAAGGTCGCCTCCGCGATGTCGCAGAATGCGCAGTTCGGCCTGTTCCAGGACAATGCACTGGCGATCGCCTCGGTGTTCGCAATGGTGATCGTCGTGATCTCCTTCTCGCTGGTCGCGGCGATCTTCGTCGCGGTGATGGTGGAGATGTATGTCGGCCTGCTCGCCGGCATGATCATGCTTGGTCTCGGCGGCTCGTCCTTCACCAAGGATTTTGCCATCCGGTATCTCGTTTACGCCTTCTCCGTCGGCATGAAGCTGATGGCGCTGGTCATGATCGCCAAGATCGGCTCAGACGCCTTGCTGAACCTTGCCAACCAGACTGGCACGGGCAAAGACGCCTTCGTCGGCACGCTGGCGATCGGTGGCATCTCCGTCGTCGTCTTCATCATCTCGATGTACGTGCCGAGCATCGTCCAAGGCGTCGTCCAGGGCGTCTCGGTCGGCAGCGGCATGGAAGTGATCAAGCATGCGGGACAGGGGGCGAGCTTCGCGGCGGGCAGCGCCGCCCTCGCGATGGGAGGCGCCAGGGCAGGGGCGGCTGGCTTCAGCTCCGCGCGTGGCGACGGCGCCTCGTTCGGCGCCGCCGCTCTCAAGGCGATGACGCAAAGCATCGGCTCGGCGGGCGGCGCACTCGCCTCGGCGGCGCGTGACAAGGCCATCGGCGCACCGGGCTCCTTCGGCGCGTCCACGCTTGGCCTCGCCAATGCCAAGCTCGATCAGAAAGCCGCCCAGAAAAGCTCGACCGACAAGCCGTGAGCTAGCCGATCTAACAGATGACGACCGGAGGTTCTTTTTCGAATGGCTGCGCCTAATCCGCCTAGCAATCCTTATCTTGCCGCTCGTCAGGAATGGAACGAGCGCTACGGCTCCTATGTGAAGGCGGCCGCAGCTTGGCGCACCATCGGCATCCTCGCCATGGTCATGGCTGTGATCGGCTTCACCTATGCGCTGTTCCAGAGCACGCAGGTCAAGCTCGTGCCCTACATCGTGGAGGTCGACAAGCTCGGCACCGCCGCGAGCGCCGGCTATCCGCAGCAAATCGAATATGCGGATTCGCGCGTGGTACGGGCGACGCTCGGAAGCTTTGTTGCGAACTTCCGATCGGTGACGCCCGATGCGGTCGTGCAGAAGCAATATATCGATCGGACCTACGCGCTGCTGCGGACCTCCGATCCCGCCACGCAGAAGATCAATGACTGGTTCCGGAGCAACTCGCCGTTCGAGAAGGCCAAGACGGCGACGCTCGCCGTCGAGGTCAACAACATCGTCGCTCTGTCCAACCAGTCTTATCAGGTCGACTGGACCGAATTCGAGCGCGACCGGAAGGGCAAGGGAACCGGGGAGCACCGCTTCCGCGGCATCGCCACGGTCACGCTGACCCCACCCCAGGACGAGCAGACGATCCGCTTCAATCCAATCGGCCTTTACCTGCGTGATTTCGACTGGACGGCACAATTATGAGACCGTCGGGGATACCGGTGCACCTACACACGACCAGAGTTCATAAATGCCTAGTTCTCGCCGCATCCGCCTGCAGCTTGCTGCTTGCCGACATCAGCGCAAATGCCCAGTCGATGACCGCGAAAGAACGAAAGGGCACGAGCATCTCAAAACAGTGGCGCGGATCGACCGGCCTCGTGACGCGAGGCGCGGACGGCAAGGTCGTCTTCTTGTTCGGCGAGGTCCAGCCCTCCGTCATGTGTTCGCCGCTCGAGGTCTGCGACATTGAGCTCGAGCCCGGCGAGGTCGTTCGCGATGTGCTGGTTGGGGACACCGTGCGCTGGAAGGTCGAGCCAGCGACGTCTGGAGCGGTCGGCGGACAAGCCATCCACTTGATCGTCAAGCCGTCGGAGCCAGGGCTTGTGACCTCAATGGTGGTAACGACCTCGCGGCGGACCTATCACATCCAGCTCAAGTCGAATGCAAGCCAATATATGGCACGGGTCGGCTTCGAATACCCAGAAGCAGTCGGCAGCCGGCTGGCGGACGTCAACGCGCGTATTGGCAGCGAGGTGATTCCGGGCGCTGGCGTTCCTGCCGAGCAGTTGAACTTCGGCTACAGCATAAGCGGCAGTGCGTCCTGGCGGCCGACACGTGTCTACAGCGATGGCGTGAAGACTTACATCCAGTTTCCATCGTCGCTATCGGGGCAGGATGCACCAGTCCTGTTCGTCGTCTCGGGTGGCGAGAATCGCATCGTCAACTACCGGCTGAAGGGCGACATGATGGTGGTCGACTATCAGATCGACACCGCCATTCTGGTCTCCGGCGTCGGCTTTTGGAACCAAGACAAAGTGACGATTCGGAGGGGAGGCTGATCATGCGGCAGGTCTCCTCGATGCCTCGGCTTATCCTTTTGTCTATGCTCAGTCTCCCGCTGCTCGCCGGCTGCGCGTCGTTCGGCGGCCGCGCCCTGGTGGCGAGCTCGGCGCCATCAGATCTGTCGGGCCCGGCGGCTTCGGCGATCGCCGGCGACCTGGTGACGAAATTCGCGGAGCAGGTCGGGCCCGGCGCTGGCACGATCATCCTGAAAGTCGACGGCTCGCCCTTCGGCCAGGCGCTGGAGACCTCGCTCCGGAACTCGGGATATGCGGTTGCCACCGATCAGAAGGCCGGCGAGGAGAAGACCATTCAACTCGCCTATGTGATCGACTCCTACAACGGACAGGTCCTGGCGCGCTTATCGACCGGCAATATCGAGCTCGGCCGCGCCTATGCCGCGACGGCCGCCGGGGCATCGCCGACCAGCCCTCTCTCCGTCATGCAGCGCGGCTAGAGGAGGGCAGTCATGGTGCAATCACTGAAGCTCGGCAGTCCCGAGGCAGAGGCCGGCAGAGGCATCCGGCGCCTCAACCGGCTGCCGATCATCGTTGCGATCGTGCTGGTGATCGTATTCTTCGCCGTCATCTCCTACGGCCTGACCTCGCGCGGGCTGTATTTTCGTCGCGAGGCCGGCATCGACAACGCATCATCCAATCCGGCATCGACCTACGCCGATCAACTCAAGAAGGGGGTCTCAAACGGCATCATTGGCGACCAACAGGAAGCACAGACATTCCAACCGGCACCGGCGCAGCCCGAATCCCCAAAGCCGGCAAGCAATCCCTTCACCGGCCCGCAGCGGGCGGAGCCGGCTGGCTCGCAACTCGAGTCGGAGCGGCTGTGGCGGGCGCGTCTTGAGCGGGAGGCACATGAACAATATCTGCGGGAGCGGCAGCGCGAGCGCATGGCGCGCGTGCAGGCGAACAATGCGGCCTATGACTCACCGCTCGCCGTCAACGTCAGCAAGCTGCAAACAACGAGCGCACCGATGAACAATGCGCCACCATCGCAGACGACCATAACACCCGGTCCTGCACACGGTACCCCCGACCTTTATGCGGCGGCGCTTGGGGCGGGCCTCAGTACCCAGACTATCGATCCGAACAGGCAAGCTGCGAAAGAGCAGTTTTTCAACGCGGACCTCAAGAAGCTCGGCTATCTTCAGAGCAAGGTGGTCGCGCCGACATCCACCTACGAACTGAAACGCGGTTCCGTCATTCCCGCGACGCTGATCACCGGCATCAACTCCGATCTTCCCGGTCGCATCACCGCCCAGGTCAGCCAAAACATCTACGACAGCGCCACAGGGCATCAGCTGCTGATCCCACAGGGCGCCAAACTGATGGGACGGTACGATTCCAAGGTTGCATTCGGACAAAGCCGCGTCCTCGTGGTCTGGACTGACATCATCTTCCCGAACGGCTCGACCCTGCAGATCGGAGGCATGGCAGGCACGGACGCGGAAGGCTACGGTGGCTTCAATGATGAGGTCGACAACCATTATGTCCAGGTCTTCGGATCCGCGATCCTGATTGCCGCCATCGGCGCGGGCATCGATATGTCGGTGCCGACGAGTTCGGCGTATGGGTATCGGCAGACACCCTCCGACGCCGCCCGGAACAGCTTTGCAGAGACGTTTGGCCGGGTCGTAGAACAGACGATTGGCAAGAACCTCAACGTCCAGCCCACACTGGAGATTCGGCCGGGCTATATCTTCAACGTCCTCGTCGATCAGGACATGGTCTTTCCCGGCACTTACCGCGGATAAGACTTCAAGTATGAACGTCTGTTGGCGGGGTTTGGCCGTAGATCAATGTCGGGAAGCTGAGGGTGGTTGAAGCGTTCCCTGCGCATTTAGGGCGCGATCGAGGCGAGCGGCACCGCGCAACTCGTCTAGCCGACGGAAGAGAACTGCAAGACGCAACCATTTTGATCGATGTTGCGGGACACTCGAGTCCAGTGCCATCTGCATCGCTTGTAGCGCGCATTCTGCATATTCCACTTCCTCAAACGCCATTTAAGCCTCTCCCGGAACCGAAACGCGGGATTTAAGGCGGTCCTCCCGAATAATCTATCCGTAAGGTAACGGACGCTTGACAACAAAGAAAAGCCCCAGCCGGTCAGACCGGGTTGGAGGCTGAGTCAGATTGGCACCTATCTGGCGCGGTGCCGGCTTCCTCGATGTAGTTCCACCGGAACTCAGGTATTCTGCGCAGTTTTGGACACTTCCCGGAACGAACGACCGTCGCCAGAGTCATTCCGCATTGGCTTAGATGCGGAGTTTGGGCGTGCCATCTGACGAATACTATCTGCGATAAGCCGAAGTCACGGCGCGCATGGCACTAGCGGAGTCCGACCCGGACAAGGCCGAAGCTCTTCACATGCTCGCGCTCAGATACTTTGAAAAGGCCGAGAAGGCGGAAGCAGGACGGATGACTCCCGCCTACCAGATTCCCGACGGCGCGAAAGATCGCGACTGGGGGAAGAAGTATGCAGGCTTGATGCCCTCGGAGATGAAGCGGCTGCGTCAGCTTGAGGAAGAGAACGGGAAGCTGAAG
>NZ_JBVVPM010000073.1:0-33179 GCF_055811255.1 Bradyrhizobium sp. MI1.11 | reverse complement strand
CTACAACGAAGTCCGGCCCCATAGCGCGATCGGCAACAAGGCGCCGATATCGCTGTTGAATGGCTCATCGGCGCCCCCGCCGGCATGAGCTAAACCCCGGAAAATTCCAGCATCAGCTGGCCTAGTTTTGGGGAGCACTTCAAAACCCCGGAAAATTCCAGCATCAGCTGGCCTAGTTTTGGGGAGCACTTCATAGTCGAGAGCCTCTACAGCATGGATGGCGACGTCGCACCGCTTGGAGACCTGCTCGGGATCGCGCACCGGCACGATGCGTTCATGGTTGGCGACGAAGCTCATGCAACGGGCGTTTACGGCGAGCAAGGGCGAGGGCTCACGGCGGCCTATGAACGACGCGAGAATCTCCTCGTTGTTCATGCCTGCGGTAAGGCGCTGGGAGCTTCCGGCGCGCTTGTCACCGCCACTGGCGTGCTGCGCACGATCAATCGCTGTCGCCCGTTCATCTTCGCGACCGCTCGGTCGCTGTTGATGGCGGTGGCCGTGCGGGAGTCTCTCTTGATCCTGCAGGAGGAGCCGGAGCGAAGAACGGTTGACGAAGCTGGTCGCGTTCTCGCATCGGGAGATGGCTGTGCGAGGCGAGAGAAGTCCTTCGAATCCGCAGATCCTGCCCTATATCGTTGGCGAGAATCGTTTTGAAGGGGAGACCGATAGCCAGCTGGTTGCACGGCTGAGCGGTCTTCCGGCCGATCGGATCGTTCCGGAGCGTTACCGCCTTAAAATACCCGCTTCCCCGAAATCCGCTGGCCTGTGCCGCCGCCAAGGCTAACCTGTAACTGTGGAAAGACAGGTCAGACGCATTGTTGCGCTCGCAACCATGCAAGAGCAGGCAATTGAACCTTTCCGCGGCGATCCGCGCTTTGCAAACGTTCGCCGTAGCGGCGCCGTCACAGTGCACTCGATCTGAAGACGAAGGATACCGGCCATTCGCAGGCGTCGGCCCGAAGCTTCACGCCTTCTTTAAAGTGCGCAATCTCTTGCTGCAGTAATACGATCTATGTGATGCCGCCATGTTGTGTAACACTAGGAGACCTGCACGAAATATATGCGGGCGTCTATGACGCTGCCGATGCGCTGGCCTGAAGACGCGCGCGGCTCCGCAAGACTAGGGAGTCTGAGTTGTCGTCGGCTTCCGGAACGAGTTGAGAGTGCCTTGCCATAAGGTGCCGAAATGGACGATAGTTACTCGCATGTTACGTTACTCTATGCCGACCGGCTCGGCCGGTGGACGCCGACGCCACCCGATCGGGCTTCGAACGCTATTCCGGCGTCAGCACAAGGCGATGCCATCGCAACATCCTGCCGTACTCGGACGATCAAATGCATACAGCTAGTTCATTGCGGGTTTGGCTCGCGGGAGACCTGACCGCGGTGGCATTCCAAGGACGAGCTGAGACAGATATGGAACGCCGCGAACAGTCGAGCGGACCACTAGCGCGATCGCAACAATTGCCGCCCCGAGCAGACCCGCCATGATCAACCGGGTCGTGAGATCCCAAAGTTCTCCGAGCTGTATGAAATCCATTAGACGGAACACGGTACCCTGGACAAGGTAGAGCAGCAGCGTGGTCTGGCCCAACTCCATAGCTATAAAGCGGGCGATTCGGGTTGAGTGGCTAAAGCGCCAGCATTGCAGCAAGAGTTCGATGGCGATTGCTGAGGCAGCTGCAGCGCCAACAAACATCAGAAGCACGTCTTTGGCCGACCGAAAATCGTGAATTAGTCCAAGATTATTGTAGACATAAGTGTCCTTGCCCCAGGCTACAAAACATACGCAAGTCAAGACCGAGAGAAATAAAATCAAGAGCGGCTTGTGAGATCGCGATGTAGTCGTCCATCGTTCGTTCGATTGAGCAAACAAGAATCCCAAGCAGAAGAACGGGTAAGTGAACCTGATCAAGGGTGATATGGAGAACGTCAGAGGAACGAGTGCAATCAGTATCGCTGAGCCAGATATGACCAACGATCGGTGGCTCAGCCTGGTGAGTATCTTGATGAGAAGGTAAGAAACAAACGTGGCCCAGATGAACCAGTATGTGCCGGCAAGATCGTCTACAAATTCCAAAAGTCCGGTAGTTAGGCTGGTCGCGCGCCACAATGCCGCTGACTTAGCTGTCTCCATGAGCGCCCACCAAAACAGCATGGGCAGTAAGAGCTGCGTCGCACGGGCGATGGCGGCCTGAGTGAACGACTTCTGCAGCAACGATCGCGAAGAAAGATAGCCGCTTATCGCCATAAAGAGTGGCATGTGAAACATATAGATTGCTTTGTAGTACGGCGAATACCAAAAGCCGCCGTCTCGATAGATGACATACTGGATCAGGTGCCCAACGATTACCAAGACAATGAGCGCACCTTTCGCGAAATCTAAGCTCAGATCTCGATCGCTTGCCCCGGTCGTGCGCGAGCTCGGGGCCATTATTCCAGTCACGCGTTGCAATCTATCAAACATCTAGATATCTGTTGTTGATGAGCCGGCGGCCCGTTGTCCGCTTCTTCTGCCTCATTTTTGGTTCAGACGAAAGGTGATGGTGGGAGTTTTTGGAAGGGCAACAAGCTCAACTGGTTAGGCCTTGAGGAACTAGCCGTGGGCCGAGCGTCTCTGTACGCCTCAGCAAACTGTGCGGCAGAGAGCCGATATTTGGTTTGAGATGCTGGGCTAGCAGTGCGGGCACGGCATGCTAGTTGCAGACGCGGCTCTGGGAGGAAGACTGTCGCACTCAGTCTCCCACTCAGCCCGACGCATCTCGGACCCGGCAGATGCGTCGGGCTTCTCCGGTTCGCCCAGCATAGTGACATTTGGTCCCGTCGACGCCGGGGTGATCAAGCTAACGGGGCGTCTGATAGCTGAACTCGATCACGCCAACTTGGGGCTATGGCATCGGGCTGCGGGGCACACGGATATCGGTGCTCCGAGTTGTGGAGCAAAAGCCGAGGACCAACGCTTTTTGAATTGAGCTGCTCGTTCGGCTTCGTGCAACTCATGCCTGAACCGCGCTTGCCGTGACGACTTTTGCCGTAAAGCCGCCGCCGCAGTGATTGCTGCCGCATTTATGGTGTAAACGGCTCTGCTGGATCGCAGCTGCGGAATGTCTACGGTCCTGACAAAGTCCGCACCCGTGTGATGGACACGTGCTCATGAAGGCCAGGCGTGAAACGGGCTGCGCGTGTGGAGTACCATCTCTAGCTGAAGCTCGTGGCTTATGTGCATCCGGGGGAGGCCTGGTTGATCGTACTTGGGCGGATGACCAACTGCATTCGAGCAACATGACCTAATGCTCCAAGGAGGCCAGATCTAACGCAGGAGTGCGTGAAAGAGCACGGTCAGATGCGCGTGCGCGACGTCGCCGAGGCAGGCTTCTCGATCAATATCAGCTGAGCTTGGCGTGGGGATGAGGCGGTAGATCGCAGCGGCGGGCGGACTCTCCTCACTTGTGGACTGGCTTAGATGCGATCGTCATTCAATAACTCTTCGCGCAGCACTTTGAAGGCCTACTACACCATTCGACTCCGCTCCGCCAACGAGGTCGCCTTCGGCGGGCCTAGGGGGCTCCACACTCACTTGTTGCGGATCAAGCAGGGAGCAAGGCCTTCTTCGCGCACCAGCGACTCAGCGGATCACAAACAGCGCTGGCGTTCAGGCGTTAGCTCCACATTATTGCCTCACAACCCCTGACCGTTTCGGCGCGAAGCAAGGACCCACCCCAATGCCGTTGGCGGCGATGCTGTCGCTAGGACCAGTGTCTCTCGTGTGCCGGCAAGTTAGCTTGGTCGGGCCAAATTCAAGGTTTCAGTCAATGACTCCTCGAATATATCGAGCCCTTGTCCCAACGTTTCTTCGTCGATCGTAAGTGCAGGCAGGAACTTGACAACCTGATCCGTCGGTCCGCATCGCTCGATAATCAATCCCTTCACAAATGCCCTCCGTGACGTCGCCTCTGCGATCTCGCTCGTTTTGCAATCGAAGCCGCATACCATGCCGCGTCCACGAACGGCAAACTCGTTTCCGTGCTGATGCGCGATAGCATCGAGTCGACGCCGCATAAATGCACCCAAGCGTTGGATCTGTTGCGAGAACGTCTGGTTGCGCCAATACAGATCCAATGCCGCCTTGCCAGAAACGAGTGCAAGGTTGTTTCCGCGAAATGTTCCCGTGTGCTCGCCTGGTTCCCATGCGTCGATCGCTTCCTTGATCAAGAGCATCGACAATGGCAAGCCGTAACCACTCAGCGATTTCGACATCACAACAATGTCTGGCGACAACGCAGCGAACTCGAAGCTGAAGAACTCACCTGTGCGACCACAGCCCATTTGGATATCGTCAACTATGAAAATAGCTCCGACCTCCTTTGCCAAAGCCTGCATTGACTGCAGCCATTCCTTGCCGGCGACGTTAATGCCTCCCTCTCCTTGCAGTGTTTCGACGAGAATGGCGGCTGGAAGATCAGTACCACTGCTCTCGTCCATTAACACCTTTCGAACGTAATCCGCCGGACTGTACGAGGAGCCAAGATACCCATCATAGGGCATGAAAGTTGTGCCGGATAAGGGAATCCCGCTGGCTTTACGGTAAAAGCGGTTACCGCTCGCGGCTGTGGCTCCCAAGCTTTGGCCGTGATATCCGTTCGTGAAAGAAATGACGTTGTGACGCCCTGTGATTTTACGCGAGAGCTTTAGAGCTGCTTCAACGGCGTTAGCTCCTGTAGGCCCGGTGAATTGAAAGCGGTAGGAAAGATTCCGTTCCCGAAGAATAACAGAGCTAAAGGTCTCCATGAATTCGACTTTTGCTGGAGTGGCCATGTCCAAGCCGTGGACGACCCCGTCCGACTCCAGATAGTCGCTGATTGCTGCTTTGATCTGCTGATTGTTGTGGCCATAGTTTAGCGCTCCAGCGCCAGACAGAAAGTCAATGACCTTTCGGCCGCCCCCTGTGAACATAATTGAACCGCGCGCCCCATTGAAGACAGCAGGAAAGGAACGTGAGTACGTACGCACATTGGACTCTAGCGTTTCAATTGTCTTCATTCGGCTCCCCTGTGTACTCCAACCATGCGGTCGTCGCGTCGACCAGACAATCTGCCCGATGAAACAACGCGGGCCAACATCGTGCAGGACTGGCAGGCCATGACCGCGGGTTCCGCGCCTCTCGGCATCGTTTGGGTTGCGCGTAGCGCATCTAAAAATCAGCTCCAACGGGTTACCTGAGAACCAGGCGGAACAAAGCTACCATCTCTAGTAGCTTCGTCCCCATCCAGCGACGGCCCCCGTGTTAAGTCATCTTTCGCGAACAGGTTTACCTAGCCGCGCGGGAAGACGTTGCGCATGCGTGCGGTACCTTGCGTCAGGATACCGCGAGCCGGAAGCGACATGCTCAGGCCACGGTCTCAGGGACTAGAAGGACACGCCCGCCGCCCGACCGGTTTTGGCCTTGCGCTTGGTTGACACAATCGCCGGGCAGTCGTCGGCGTGGATGCGTTCGGCAGCAAAGGCATGGCTTGAGATCGAATCTGCCAGCGGCACTTGTGTTGCCATTCCAACGGATGCGTAAGCTTCCGGTGCTTCAGTCCGAAGAGTTGCTGGGATCGAACCGAATTTAGCGGATCTGGCGGTGCAAACCGTTCGATCCGCCAACATTCGATCTGCCAACATACGTCTTTGCGGCTTCTCGGAATTCCGCAGCGAACGTCTTGACAAACTCCGTGATGTTGGCCGCGATCGCCGCCTCCTTTTCCGCCAAACTCGGCGGCCGGATCCGTGGCACTTTCGCGCCGAACTCAGCAATGGTTGTCGCACTCAAGATCGCGCGCTCCTGCGTTAACGCGACGAGCGCTTCGGCCTCGTCGGATTACGCGATCATACGGGAGGCATGTTGTCAGGGGCCCGAACTAGCAAGGTGCTTCAACCAGACGTCGAAAGTGCGACAACAGCGACAGGAGTGCGGCTACATCAAAAGGTGATGGTCGCCACTGGCGCGGCGTAAGCACGAGCAATCGCGCGTTGATCGACATCGTGAGCGCCGCGCGGGCGCGGCTTGGTCCAGATTGCTTGCCCCGCTTTCAGGCGTTTGTTCCGGGACGGTGCTCGCGGAGTACTTCATCGACGCAGGCCATCAACTCCAGAGCGGGAAACGGTTTAGCGAAAAAGCCGGTCACGCCGGCGCTCAAAGCGCGGGCTCGCGTGCGATCATCCGCGAAGGCAGTAATCAAAATGAATGGCGCAGCGTGGCCTTGGGCCCGCATCTGTTCTAAAAGTTCAAAGCCGCTCATCGTGGGCATCTGCACGTCTGCAATTACACAGGACGTGCCGTTCAATTGAGACGACTCCAGGAATTCCTCAGCCGAAGCAAACGTATGAACGATGTGGCCCTGTGATTTCAAGAGGTTGTTCAGCGCGACACGAATTGAAGGATCATCGTCGACAACGGAAATAGTGTTAGACAAGACCACCCGTCCTGGTTGGGCGAAGGCACTGGCCGAAGCATGGCGGCCAGCTGAAGGGTGCGCGTGTACGAAGAAATTGTAAAATCATACTTAGGTTTGTACTCTGAAACGGTCGGTCCCAATTCCCAGCCTCTCCGCCATTCTAATCAAATCGGCTAGTGATCGAGCACCCATCTTCTTCATCACGTGCCCCCGGTAGATTTTGACTGTAATCTCGGCAAGCCCGAGTTCCGCGGCTACCTGTTTGTTCAAGAGGCCCGTGGCGACCAGTCTCAAGACATCCTGCTCTCGTGGACTTAGAGCCTCGAACAAGGATTGCAGCTTCGTGACAACCTTGTCTATAGCTCGTCTCTTGCGATCCTGTTCGATCGCTGCGACCACTCCATCGAGCAGTTCCTGATCGCGAAACGGCTTGCCGAGAAAATCGATTGCTCCATTCTTCATCGCTTTGACGGTCATCGGAATATCGCCATGAGCGGTGATGAAAATAATGGGAATGTGAACCTTCAGTTTGGCTAATTCAACCTGGAGCTCCAGCCCGCTCAAGCCCGGCAGTCTGATATCAAGCACAAGGCAGCTGGGAACATCAGGAAGCTCGCTCTGGAGCAGTTCCTGGGCCGATCCGAAAGCAACAACGTCTAGACCGATCGAACGAAACAGGTTGACGAGCGATTCGCGCATTGAGAGGTCGTCGTCGACGACCAACACGCTCGGTCTCACCTCCGGCCCTTCGACAGTTGCGGCTTGCTTCCGCGGTTCAGAGCGCTTGGTCACGATAAAAGCCTCACTTTGCAATGGTGGTAGAGGTTCCGTGGAGCCACGACCAAAGGTTGCTCGTGGCGGCCTTCTCAGGAGCTTTCGCGCAGTGCAAATCTCTGAGATCTTCCAGGTATGCGAACGGCCAGCCGTTTGCGTGCGTAAGACATTATCACGAAAGTCTAGCAAAAAGGGCCCGAGTGGTCGAGAACTGGCTTCCGTCTGTCCGCCGTCCCGTTGGAACGGCCCGGCGGCATTGATCAAATCAATCAGCAGCCAAGTTGAGGCGCTCGCTCTAGCTGGCGGTGGATGCCGCTTGGCATCCCCGTTCAGGCGCATGAGGCGTCGGCGGACTCTCGTTAAGCGGCCGGATCAAAATGCCCGCCGCCTCGGTAGCTGCACGCGTGGGCGCGAGCTGAGCGAATCGGGGCGAATGTGCCTGTGCATGCGCCGATCCCGCCGGCGTTGTTGAGATCGGCATGCGGCGTAGACTATCGCAACCGCAGTAAAGAAAATGGACATCAGAACGAGTAGCAGCGGCATCAGCACATAAATTCTTTTTTGCGTCGTCAGAGCGCCTGTGAGTTGCGTCTTTAGCGAGCTTGGGAAAGCACCTTGCATCGGTTTCGTACAACCTGACGCATGGTGCGATTCAAGTCCTTTTGGTCGTGCTTTGTAGGAAATGTAATCATCTCGAGCTGCGGGGGCGCCCACGTTCGTGCGTCCTGCCGATTGCTTCGCTGCTCGTATCCGAAGATGATGTTTGTATTCAAATGGAGAGGGCGCATTCGCGGGATTGGCGGGCACCATAGGTGCGTATCGAGCACGCTGATTCGAAGCTTAGCTCCTCAATGCCGCAGTATAGGGCTGAAACTGGCTCGAGCGGTCCGCTTGGAGCAGCCGCCAACCGCCCACTAGCTCATCAATCTTCCGACGCAACTCATTAAGGCGGCCCGGCGCACTCCTTTGAGAAGAAGTGTGCCGGGTTCGCCCCACATCGCCAGTACATCCGTGGTGATGGTGTCCCAGATGATGTGACCCGCGTGGCAAAACTGAGACTCGTTTAGCAGCCAAAGTAGATGGTGACTCCCTGCTACTTCACACAGGACGGGAAAGGCTTGAATCGTACGTAGGGTCACGTTGTACATGTCTTGTAGATCGATCGAGTTAGCATCTCTCGAGCCGACTAGGTGGAGTTCGTAGTTGGCAAGTTAGATCTGTCGCAGCGCGACTGGGACGAGAAGGCGTTCCGCTGTTCTCCAGTGGCTGGGATCTCCAGTCGGAGGGTTTCGGAAGCTTCATGCGGTGTTTGGAGTCGTCCTTTGGCCTGCGTCCTGGCCCCGGGTGGTCGAGCGTGAACGAGATCGTCTTAACGGCCCACTGTCATGCTGACATTGCGGGGTTGTTCGCCAATCCAAGGCTGGTGGCCGGTCTTGGTCAGGGCAAGGAACACGTTGTTCAGGATCGCAGCCGTCTCCGTTCGAAAAGGCTATCGAAGAAGGGCTCGCTGGAACCCAGCTTGTAAGGAGCGTCGCTGGGTTTTAGGCAGCGCACCCATCTTCGTCGAGGAGATGACGGATCAAAGTATGTGCCGATCCGAGATTGCCCACAAAGCGAACCTTGTGCTCTCCTCATCCGAAGCCGGTGAACGCGCATTGCAGGACACCATTCGTCGGCGCAATCGACTTTCAGTACGATCCGTCCTGGCTTGCCTGGGAGCATGCGCTGCCCGTGTCGCTATCTCTGCTCTGCGTGAGGGACCGCTATATCGGTGCCGCTGTCGTCGCCGTTTCCGACAATCTCCTGCCCGACAGCATGCCCATCCGCCATCTTATGGCGGAGCGAGCCCACGCTCAGGGCATCGACGCTTACGACCTACTCACTGGGGTCGGACGGGACTGCGTCGGCCCATTGCAATTCCTGCCGGACGGCATCGAACCCGGGCGCTGCCGGGGCTGTTGACGGCAGACCCGTTGACGACGAGAATCGCCCGGCTTCTCGGCGACCTTTGCATCGGCTCTCCTTGAACTTGGTGAGGACGAGGACTTTCGGATCTCGATCGCCGGCGCCCAGGAAAAGACCGCGCTCTTGTTCTGGAAAGGGCGTTGGTACAAGCCGCTGGCGACTACAGCCACGACGCACATTCTCAAACCGCGGATTGACCGACTGCCGAACGGCCTCAATCTTTCCTACAGCGTCGAGAATGGGTTCTTCTGCCTCAAGCTGACAGCAGCTCTCGGACTTCCGAGCGCCGCGATTGCGATCGAGGAGCTTGAAGGCAACCGTGTGCTCGTGGTCGAGAGGTTCGTTCCCCGCTGGACCGGCGACAACCGTCTCCTACGTTTGCCTCAAGAGGATTGCTGCCAGGCTTTGTCCGTGCCGCCGCCTTGAAATATGAATCCGAGGGCGAGCCCAGTATTCCAGCTATCTTTAACCTGCCAAAGGGAAGCGATCAACCGGAAGCAGATCAAACGACGTTTTTGTGGCAACCAGCGGCAGAACGCACTTTCGGGCGCTCCAGCCGGGCGAGTTGTTCCTCTTCAAACTAGCCGTGCCAAACAACTTCATTGTTAGTGGCGGCATTTTCGGCCACGCGTCAATCGAGCCGCTGTCCCTGGCGTGGGAAGCCTTCGGCTTGAGCCGCTCTATCACGAAGGACTCCTTCCGCGCCGGCGCGCTACGTAGTCCGGAGCCGCCGCCCGGGCTGGACGTGCGCGCAGGGCTGCGCTCGATCGACACGATCGGGCTCTAACATATAGCGTGCGTCCGTTATATTGTGCTTACTGCGGGCTACTCTTTGGCGGCCTTGATCCGGACCAGCGGCGAATTTTGCGAAGTTCCTTCACAAGGGCGCCCCTTATGTGTCAGATTTTGGCTCGCGTCTTCTTAGTCTGGTCAGGCAAATGCCGCGCGACCCTCCCAGCCGAACTGTGTTCGGCTCAAATCTCGACAACGACATCCAGCCCCTGTGGAGGGACGGAGGTCGTGTGTTCTGCCGTGCGTGGCGGCAAATCAACGGCAGCAAGGCTGTCGTGCTTCTCGTGCGGCCCACCGCGGAACACCCCGCCACGATCGAGTGCCTCGCCCACGAGTATGAGCTGAGAGAGGAGCTAGATGAGGCATGGGCGGTGCGGCCTCTGGAACTCATCCGGGAAGCTGGTCGTACCATGCTGGTCCTGGAGGATCCATGCGGGGAGCCGCTGCTAAACTTAGTTGGAGTCGGCATGGAGCCTCAGCGCTTCCTGCGCCTTGCTATCGGTGTCACGAGGTCCGTGGGCAAGCTTCACCGCCGCGGCTTAATCCACAAGGACCTGAAACCCGGTCACATTCTGGTCAATTGTCCTGACGAACAAGTACGACTCACCGGGTTCGGGCTGGCGTCCCGGCTTTCCCGCGAGCGGGTGCCGCCTGAGCCTGCCGAGTTCATCGCCGGCTCGCTGCCCTACATGGCGCCCGAACAGACCGGACGAATGAATCGCTCAGTCGACTCTCGCAGTGATCTCTATTCACTTGGCGTGATATTCTACCAGATGCTGACCGGCGCGATGCCGTTCACGGGCTCAGACCCGTTGGAGTGGATTCATTGTCATATTGCAAGAAAAGCAACACCGCCCCTCGAGAAATCGCAAAATGTCCCGGAGCCAATCTCTCACATTGTGATGAAACTCCTCGCGAAAACCGCCGAGGAACGCTACCAGACTGCCGCTGGCCTTGAACACGATCTGCAACACTGTCTGGCAGCATGGGCCAACCATGGTCGCATCGAGCCTTTTGAGCTTGGCGCAGACGACACACCTGATCGGTTGATCCTCCCCGAGAAGCTCTATGGGAGAGCCCGCGAGATCGAGACCTTGCTTGGCTCTTTCGATGGCGCGGTGAAGAGCGGCGCGCCGAGGTTGGTGCTGGTTGCCGGTTATTCCGGCATCGGTAAGTCTTCGCTTGTCCAAGAGCTACACAAAGTACTCGTGCCCTCGCGCGGGCTGTTGGCATCAGGCAAATTCGACCAAGTGAAGCGCGATGTGCCCTTTGCGACACTAGTGCAGACCCTTCAGAGCCTTGTGCGTCCTCTTCTCAGCAAAAGTGAGGGCGAACTCGCGACCTGGCGGCAAGCGTTCCGGGAGGCCCTCGCTGGGAATGGACGGCTGATCGTCGAATTGATCCCCGATCTGAGCCTGGTTATCGGGGAGCAGCCCGCGGTTGCTGAGCTTCCAGCCCGTCAAGCGCAAATCCGTTTCCAGCTCGTGCTTCGTCGCTTTATTGGCGTGTTCGCCCGGCGGACCCATCCATTGGTGCTCTTCCTCGACGATTTGCAGTGGTGTGACGCCGCAACACTCGACGTGATCGAGGATCTGCTGGCCCAGCCGGATCTGCACCTGCTGCTTGTTGGAGCTTACCGCAGCAATGAAGTTGATGCAGATCATCCGCTCAAACGCAAGCTCGAGCCCATCCGGAGAGCCGGCCGAAATCTACAGGAGATCACGCTATCGCCGCTCAGCGCAGACGACGTCGCGCAGTTGGTCGCGGATACCCTTCGCTGCGGACCAAAACGCGCTGCCCCGCTTGCGAGCCTGGTGCATCAGAAGACGATGGGCAATCCGTTCTTCGCCATTCAATTCTTGTCTGAACTGGCCGGAGAGCAGCTGTTGACGTTCGATCACGAGTCGGCGCGCTGGCGTTGGGATCTGCAGCGCATTAAGGCAAAAGCATACACCGAGAACGTCGTCGATCTGATGCTCGGCAAGCTCATCCGGCTGCCCAAGGAAACGCAGTGCGCGCTGCAACAGCTGGCCTGTTTCGGCAACATCGCCGGGACGGCGGACCTTGCGATTGTGCTCGAAATTGCAGAGGAGCAGGTGCACGCGACCCTGTGGCCGGCAATTCGGCGGGAACTGATTGTGCGGCATGGGACAGCTTACCGCTTCGTCCACGATCGCGTTCAAGAGGCGGCCTACTTGCTGATGCCGGAATCCTCGCGCGCTCCTTCCCATCTGCGGATCGGTCGGATGCTTGCGGCACATGTTCCTGTGGACAAACGTGAAGAGGCCATCTTCGACATCGTCAGTCAGCTCAATCGAGGTGTCGCACTAATCACTTCCGATCCGGAGCTAGAGCAGCTTGCGCAGCTGAATTTGGTCGCAGGGCAGCGTGCCAGGGGGTCGGCGGCCTACGCCTCGGCACTCTCATATTTCACCGTCGGTGCTGCGCTGCTCGCAGAGCACTCTTGGCAAACGCGCCATGAACTCGCGTTCGCACTCGAGACCAGCCGGGCCGAATGCGAATTCTTGGTAGGCCAGCTGGAGATTGCAGAGCGTCTCTTGTCCGCACTGCCGAAGCACGCCTTGAACGGGCCCCAACGAGCAACGGTCGCATGTTTGCGGGTCGATCTTTACTTGACGCTAGGTCAGCACGGCCGGGCAGTGCTCATAGGTCTCGAATATCTTCGCGGCGTCGGCATCGAGTGGTCGCAGCGTCCGACGGACCAGGAAATGCTGGCCGAATATCAGCGGATGTGGTCACAGCTGCCCGACGCAATCGAGGATCTTGCTGATTTGCCTCGAATGACAGACCAGGCCACGCTTGCCACACTTGCCGTGTTGACGCGGATTGTTCCGCCGGCAGGCTTCACGGACGCCAATTTATCCGCTTTGGTGATCTGCCGAGCGGTCACCATCAGCCTCAAATACGGCAACACTGATGCTTCCTGCGCCCATTACGCATGGCTAGGCCGAATCTCGGCCGGACGCTTCGGTGACTACCAAGCGGCTGATAAATTTGGTCGTCTTGCTTGCGACCTGGTTGATCGCGGTGAGTTCTCTCGTTTTCGGGCTCACGTCTATTTGGCCGTCGGAGGCAACGTGATCCCGTGGACGAAGCCGCTTAGAGACGGCCGAGTTTTGATCCGGCGAGCCCTCGAAGCCGCGGTCAGTAGCGGTGATGTCATCTATGAGGCGTACAGTTCGGTCCATCTAACCTCAAGTATGATGATGGCCGGAGATCACCTGAAAGAGGTACAGAACCAGTTAGAGAAAAGCGCTGCTACGATCCGGAACAGAAAGGTACAATTTGCTGCTGAGGCGGTAGCCGCTCAGCTCGCAATCATCAGAACCATGCGCGGCCTCACGCGCTCACTCGGTTGCTTCGATGACCAACAATTTGACGAGCTAGACGTTGAACGATCGTTGGCAGGAAGTCCGGAGTCACCTAGCGAAACCGTCTACTGGATCCGCAAACTTCAGGCGCGCTTCCTATCCGGCGATTATGCTGCAGCTGTTGAGGCTCGCTCGAAGGCCGAGCCCAAACTATGGACCATACCAACAGAGCCCTTGACCGCGGAGTTTCACTTTTACGGTGCGCTGTCTCACTCGTGTTATTGCGACAGGCTGGGCGAAGGCGAACAACAGCCACACCGACATATCATTGATGCCCATTACAGGCAACTGCAGACATGGGCGACGAATTGCCCCGACAACTTCGAGAATCGGGCTGCCTTGGTCGGAGCTGAAATTGCGAGGCTGGAATGCCGGGATGCAGACGCAATGCGACTGTACGAACACTCAATCCAAACCGCAGGACGTAACGGTTTCCCCCACCACGAGGGGATCGCTTGTGAACTTGCCGCGCGCTTTTATGCTGCACGCGGTTTTGGCAGGATCTCCCGGGTTTACCTGCAGGACGCGCGGCGCGGCTACCTTCGTTGGGGAGCGGATGGTAAGGTGCGTCAACTCGAGGAGCTGCATCCACATCTCATGCATCAGGAGCCCCCTCTTGCCGTGAATGGCATGACGATCGGAGCTCCGGTTGAGCATCTTGATCTGGCGACGGTGACAAAAGTCTCGCAAGCCATTTCCGGCGAGATGGTGCTCGAGAAATTAATCGACACGCTTATGCGGACGGCCATTGAGCAGGCCGGCGCCGAACGCGGTTTGCTGATTCTGCTGCATGGAGGCCAGCCACGGATCGAGGCGGAGGCCACAACGGTAGCAAATACGCTCCTTGTAAAGGTGGATGAACACCCCGTAACCGCGATGGCTCTTCCCGAATCCGTGCTGCATTTTGTGCTACGTGTCCGCGAAAACGTCGTTCTAGAAGATGCTGTCGCCCAGCCTTCATTTGCCGAAGATCCTTATATCCGCGAGCGCAAGGCGCGTTCTATTCTTTGCCTGCCACTGATCACGCAGGGCAAGCTGATCGGCGCACTTTATCTGGAGAATAATCTCGCACCGCGCATATTCTCGGCTGCCCGAACGTCAATGCAGAAAATGCTTGCCTCTCAAGCTGCAACAGCGCTCGAAAACAGCCGGTTGTACAGCGAAGTTCAGCAACGGGAGGCGAAAATCCGGCGCTTGCTCGACGCTAACATCATCGGAATCTTTATCATTCACGAAGGGGGCGAGATCATCGAAGCAAATCAAGCCTTTCTTACGATGGTTGGATACGACCAAGAAGATCTCCTCGCAGGCCGAGTGAACGGTCTCGATCTGACGCCTCCAGAATGGCACGAGCGCACAATGGATGCTAGCGCAGAAGCAAAAAGGACCGGAGCTGTTCAGCAGTTCGAGAAAGAGTATGTTCGGAAGGATGGCAGTCGGGTGCCGGTGCTGATTGGCCTCGCCGTGTTCGATGCGCGAGAGCACCAAGCTGTTGGCTTCGTCCTAGACCTGACAGAACGAAAGAGAGCGGAAGCGGAGGCCCGTGAAAGCGAACGGCGCTATCGCGAGACTCTGATGGGCCTTGCACACGCCAATCGGATCACGACAATGGGACAGCTGGCCGCCTCGATCGCCCATGAGGTGAACCAGCCGATTGCCGCGATCAGCAGTAATGCGGGGGCGGGGCTAAATTGGCTCAGTGCTCAACCGCCAAATCTGGAAGAGGTTCGGCAGACCTTCGGTTTGATTGTCCGTGACAGTATGCGCGCAGGAAACGTGATCCGTCGGATCCGCGCTCTAATGAATAAAGCTCCTATGCAAACGGAGCTTCTTGCAATTGACGAATTGATCGTAGAGGTGCTGGCCCTAGTCCGCGCGGAACTTGCACAAAATGATGTGTGGGTGCAAACCCGACGGCCTGAGGCTTTGCCGCTCGTTCGGGCAGATCGCGTTCAGGTACGGCAGGTGATTCTCAATTTGATCACGAATGCCATCGAGGCTATGAGCGAGATCAACGAAGGCGAGCGCGAATTACTGATCACGACGCGCACAGATGGCTCGAATAATGTATTGGTCAGCTTTCGGGATACAGGTCCAGGACTCGATCCAAACAGCGCAGACCGTATGTTCGAGGCGTTCTACACCACCAAGTCAGAAGGCATGGGCATGGGGCTGGCCATTTGCCATTCCATTATTGAGGCGCATGGGGGCCGGATGTGGGCGGGCGCCAATGATCCTCACGGGGCCGTCTTTCAGTTCAGCATGCCCGTTGCGCCGGAGGGCGTCGAGCAGGCGAAACAGGTCTCTTGGACGGCTTAGGCCGAATTCGAGGTCGAGCAGGGTGGTCCGGGAGCCCCGATCATTGTGACAGAAGTGAGCTGCGCGACCTTGCAAATGTGAGACATTCGCGTTTCTTGCTGCCCGTCGGGAGTGTGCGCGACCGCAGATTGTCGTGAAGTGTCAGAGAGTCTGCAATCTGACCGCAATGTCAGATTCCAGACGCTTGGAGGGCTCCTTGCAAATCTCTTAAGACTTGCACGCCATAAAAGCTGGAGTTGGCCTAGCGGCTTGGCGTTCGCGGTGCCGCTCGCGGACGCCGCGCGTTCCTGTGCTGTGTAAAGCACCTGCCGCGAGCAGAAACCCGCCGCCCGCGCGTGGTTGTGCAGAAGGACAGCAGTCGAGGAAGTGGAGGAAGTCCACGTGACACCGGTTCGTTTACAATACCTCGATCGGGTTCGTCATCCTTTCGGAATGAGGTGAGCCGCACGACGGTCTTCCTCACGGTTGCTCTTGGATAAGCCCTCGATGACGCCGGCGCGATCCGCGGCATTGCGGTTCTGGCTCATCTTCCGTGAGCCATCTAGCCGTGTAATTTGCAATCGCAGGCCGATAATCCCCTCGAGCTCCGCTTTGATGAAATCGGCAGGTGCGTCCGAGACCGCCCAGCGGTCTTTGCTTGAACGCTCATGTACATCGGTCAGCCGCGTGACTACCTCGCGGAGCCGATCGGAATCCTCGAAGAACTCAACTTGTCCGTAGGCATGCACAGCGACATAGTTCCACGTTGGTACGGCCTCGCCTCTCTCGTGCTTGGTCACGTACCATGAAGGGCTGATATAGGCCTCCGCCCCAGCGAAAATTGCCATCGCCTCTCCGGTTGGTGTCAGCTTCCACTGCGGATTAGCACGCGCCACGTGCGCGTAAATCGTGCCCATCGAGCCTGCGCTCTCGTCGAGTACTACGGGCAGCAACGTTCCAACAAGCCCCTCGTGAGTGGCGGTGACCAGTGTCGCTGTCCGTGCTTCGCGCATTGTTTGTTGAAGGTCGGCGATATCGAGAACTTGGAAGCAGGACGGCGTGTACATCAGTGAAGCTCCCAGGCAGCCCGACGGAAGCCGGGCGTCTCATGATTTGAACTGCGGTACGCCTCATTCGGGATCACAGGAACAGCCAGGTTTGGTAGTTGCATTCCAGGGCCTTAGGGCAGCTAGCCCATCAAGCGTCGAAGGCGCAAATCAAAGAGCGCGGTTGCAAGCTGGTCCCGCCGTTGCCTTCGAGCCGTGCGCGTTACGTGAAACGCGGGGATAAGATGTTGCTTTCATTCTGACCGCGCTCTCGAAGCATCGACCGCTGTTTTCATCAGTCGTGAGCCGCTCAATGGCTACCCAGGTCGATTCCATCTGGCACGGTGCCTGCGGCTGCACACCTCGACTGTTGTTTAGCATGCTTCCGATGTTACCAGCCTGCCTTATTGACGACGATTTAATGGCGTTAACGCCGCATGCTGATGGCCCCGTCTAGTTCAGCAGGCTCAAAAATTCAGGTTGTTGTGCGGAATTGCGGAGGTAAGAGAGAGCATCATATGCCTATGAAACACACGATGGAGCACATCAAGCGTTCGTTGCACGTGCTCTGCGGACTTGCTGCCGTCCTCGGCGTCTCGTCCCTCCTCGGACCGAACGATGTGCGATCGGAGGCCATCATGGGCTTTGGCTCTGCAGCGACGGGCGGGCTGGGAGGCGAGATAGTTCAAGTCAGATCAACCAAGCTCTGAATTATGAGTTATGTCGGTGGTACAGCTTCGGCCAGTGCAATGACGATAGTCCGCGCGAGATCCAGGTAATCGGAACCATAGACTTTACCGGTACGGAGGGGCGAGGCGAAGGGCAGGGGTCCCAATACGGCCGTGCCTGTTCGGCACCTTACAAGCGTGAGTCCCTTCTTCTTATCGATGGAAACGACGCGCATTGCGATGGCAAGGAGAAGATGTCGGTCGCATTCGACAGGGCCGGCAAGCGCCCGCTGGAAATTGGCTCAAACAAAACGGTGATCGGCATTGGCTCGGCCGCTACAATCAAAGTGAAGGGGTGGGGTCAGCAACGTCGTTATTCGCAACCTGACCATCAGTGGCCCGCCCCGAGATCTCATGAAAATAGTTATTTGCGATAGTGATCGTCTCCGGGACACCAAGAAACAGGAGGTTCCAATAGTGCTCCCCGTTAGAATAGGAGGAATAGACATCGCTGCCATCGAAGTCGTTCCAGGAAAGCGTAATATTCGTCGTGGGGAAAAAGCCGCCGACAATCATCTGACGCCCGATATTGTGAAATCGGTTGTGATCGATCCACACCAGGTCGGCTCGTGCAATTGAAATAGCATCACCGGCAAATATCACGCCTTCATTGATATCAGCCGCACATTGACGGTGCGCAGGCCATTATCCATCTCGTTAACAATTACTTCCACAACACGAATGCGCAACACAGCTGCGGAGTTTTCCATGCAGTGGTTGCTGGATCATCTGTGCAAGCACTCGTCGAGGGTAATTACTTCGACAACATTGAAACACCTTTAACGACCGGTAGTGGACATATCTTTGCCGTCTTAGGCAAAGCCACCGGGACAATGCCGAGCATCTGCCTCACCGCCCTCGGACGTCGGTGCATCGAGAACATCGCGATCCCAGTGCCGCGGGTCAATGGCTTTCGCCTGGATGAAACCGTAGTTCAATCGTTTGGGTCTCTTCCAAGGTCATCTATTTCTCTTCCATTTCCAGCGGATGAAGTTCCGGTAGTGATCGCCGCCAGGGCAGGTCCCGGACACCTTCAGAGCCGGTGATGGCTCGTTCGCAGACGCGGCCCGTATTTGGCCGATTGCTGCAAACAGTTGGGCAGGTGCCATACTTGACGAGAACGGCACGCACGGCTCGCTGCTCAAAGTTGCACGAAGGCCGTATGGCGCGTTTCTGTTCGGGTACCGAGCGGTACAATTCCTCTCGGTATTGCGTGCCTTTCGCCCCGGACCGAGGCGGTAGCCTCAGAGTTTTCACCTCTGGTGTATTTGCGGGTTCGGATTGCAAGAGGATTGGAGGTGCCATCGAGCTCCTGGCAAGCTGTTCGGATCATCAACCTGACGTTCACAGCTCGTGTCCGACTGGCATGGTGCTTGCTCAAGAGTACCCGCAGCGCGAGGCTCGTCATCGAAAGCGAGTGAGATGCACCCTCGTCTGCTTGAACAATCCGCAAAACTTGGAAAAAATTGCAATGAAAGAAACGGCTTCGACCGAGCGTGTCATTCCAGCGACCGACGTCGTCAAGCGCGCCGCGCGCATCGGTGTTGAAATCAGAGATATCAAACTTTCGGGTGATTTGCCGAGCCAAACCGTCGCTGCAATCAATAGCCTGCTGCTCGAACATAAAGTGATCTTCTTCCGCGATCAGCGGCATCTTGATGACGCGGAGCAGGAGCGCTTTGCCGCTTGTTTGGGAAAGCTGGTGCCGCATCCCACACTCGGTACGATCAATGGAACGACCTCGATCCTCGAGCTTGATTCCGCGCGTGGAGGTAGCCGAGCCGATGTATGGCACACCGATGGAACCTTTCTAGCGGCTTATCCCAAAGCTGCGGTGCTGCGAGCTATTGTGATCCCATCGTCCGGCGGCGATACGATTTGGTCGAATGCTGTGGCGGCCTACCTGGATCTGCCGCGGCCGCTCCAACGGCTTGCCGACGAACTCTGGACCGTTCACAGCAACGCCTTCGACTACGCCGGGACCTGCCGTGTTCGCGATATCGATCAGAAGCATTTTGATGAGGTCTTTACCAAAACAATCTATGAGACGGAGCATCCGGTGGTCCGTGTACATCCCGAGACCGGCGAGCGCGCGCTGGTGCTCGGCGATCTGGTGCAAAGGTTTATTGATATCCGAAAACGCGACAGCCAGAAGCTGTTTCAACTATTCCAGTCCTATATCACGGCGCCCGAAAATACCGTGCGCTGGACCTGGAAAGAAGGCGATGTCGCGATTTGGGACAACCGCGCAACACAGCATTATGCCGTTAACGATTACGGTGACCAGCATCGCGTCGTTCATCGTGCCACACTCGATGGTGACGCGCCCGTCAGTGTCGATGGTCGATGCAGTGTGACGCGCCTCAAGATGACGAAGCACCCGTCCACGAAAGTTGCCTAGCAGTGCGCGGCAAATTCACATAATTGCACTGGCCTTGTCGCATGTTCGCGCGAATAGATGTTTGCGAAGAGAAGTTAAGCCGAGCAGAACGCCACGCGCAATTGGATGGGAGGAGCTAACGCGCGCGCAGACCCGAGAGGCGACCTACTTGCTGAAGTAAGATGCTCAAGCTCATCTCGTCCGGCCGAAAATGATTCAGCGCCGAGTGGCGCGAGTCATCCGGCCGCGTCCGGTTGACTTTCCCACGGAAGGGGGTGCGTTTCCGCCGACCTTGCGCATCGCCTTTCGGACGACGGCACGACCGTCGGACAGACAGAGCGCGATTGCCGGAGCTGGCTGAATTTTGGCATCTGTGTCGCGGTTCCACTTACCAAGTCTCGTCGCGGGAATCTCCGAGGGCACGATCTCGGCGTTGTCATGGCAGAGTAAGAGCTCGGACGCGAGTCTGACGAGCTGCAGGAGCAGCTAACGTGAAACAATGTCGCTCCGCAAGAGGATACGACTTTTGCACGATACGGCGCCGGTCTATCGCTCGTAGACCGAGTCAGCAAAGGCTCCAAGCTACCATTCCCAACAGCAGGCTACCTTGGACATGCCTAAATTCACGCGGTACCCGGCCTCGCGCCAGGAGCACAGAGATAGCAAAACGCCGCGATGACCGGCCCCAAGCCGTTGAAAGGGAACGATTGTGATTTCGACGACATGCCGGTGAATTCACGCCCAGTCCTGAGCCCTTAGAAGAATACCGACGTAGATACTAACATATTCAGAGCGTGTCCGGTTTGCGGTGTGTAGGTAATGCTTGTCGGGTGATTGATGTAGGTCAGTCCTACGGTTGTATATATCCCGGGCGCCAGATGCGCCGTGTACAGTCCTGAAATTGCAGTACTGTCGCGGTGCGCCAGCTGTTCTTTTGCCAGTGCAGCGTCCACCGCGACATGGCTCCAGATGGTATTGCTGACAACAAGACTCATCTGATCTGTGGGCCGGCTGTCCAATAGGCCCTTCGCATAAAGGCGAATCTCGTAGTATTGACTAGCTCTATTTAGGTCAGGCGGAGCATACATTGCAGAGAGCCCGCCATGGACTCCGCGAGATGCCGAGCCGTGGACGGCAGACTGCCAGAATTGCCTGTCCGCACCTACATAGTAGACGCTGTTGGCCTTGGTCGCCGCTTCTGTCGGATGCTGCAGGTCCGTGTAGCTGCTGTTGTTGAAGCCCGCGCCAGCCCGCAGCCAAGTCTCCATTACACCCGGAGTAGGCTTGTTCCTGTAGGAAAGCTCATCAAGCAAAAGAATGCCTGCGTCGCGCGTGCTCCAGTTCAAACCAGTGGGATTCTCGCTTACATGCGCATATTGTCCTGCTGGACTGACCGAGCGCTGGATTGAGAGCTTGTTATATAGGCGATCATCAAAATTGTACTTCAGATTAAGAGCCGGCGTTGGCGCCCAATTGTTGCTCATGCCAGCTTGGAACAGCATTTTCGATGAGGGTCCGAACACTTTGTCTCCAGCGCCTGCAAACTCATGTTGGTTCCTGAGGTAGCCCACTTTGAGTTCGATCCTTCTGTCGAATAACGTTTGATAGTAAGAAACTGCATTGAGGCCCAGCCGATCTGGCCCAGCGCTCTGCCATGTCCAGTGTTGATGCTCGGCTCCAACCACGATCTGACCATCGGGAATTCCAAGCCGAGCGAGGTCATAAGTCACGATCATAGAGTTGACCGTACTAAATGTCGGATTCTGGCCGACATATTGCTGATTGGCGATGGTGCTTCTGGCGGCATTGCCGAGTTCATTGTCGACAAACGTGTTTAGCGTCCAGCCAGCAAATCCAATCCCGAGATCCGAAAATTGGGATCTGAGAGAAGCTGTATCCTGATCTATCGTGTCCGCAGGACCAGGAGCAGTGAAAGCGCCACCTCTTTCGCGAAGCTTCTCGAATTTTGCGAATGGGTCGATCGGCTTTTCAATTCTGCTCTTGGCCGTCTCCATGGCAACGTCGCGCTTAATTGTGGTCGAAGCTGTTTTTGGCAAGGAGCTCCTAGAAAGGCGCGCTGCTCCCTTGGGCCGCCCGCTTCGGAATGTGATGGCCGGATCCGAAATTGTTCTGCTTGTTGCCTCATCGAGCTCATCGGGGCTGGGGCTTCTTGGGCCAGAGATCTCGCGACTCGGCGCCGCCGAACTGCTGGCGAGACTAGCTATCAGACAAAGGACAATACGACCTCGTGGCTTCGCAGTTGGTCCAGACATGAAAGCAACGACGCCAGCCAGGTATGCTTGCGTGGATAGCGGCGTTATAACGCAACGATGCATGGTGAGTTTCGCGCTCATCGATTTGAATAAAGTGCACTTCCACCTGACGGCCTTAGAGCGGATGTCAAATCTTGTCCCTCAATGTGGTGGGAGACGCTTGACACCAGGCGGCCTCTCTATCTCAGCGAGACCCACCTTGCGCGCTATCACCACAGCGGCGCCGCTTGGCCTACGGGTGGGTACACAGCGCAAAACAACCCAGTCGCTCGATCGCTAATCAAGGCGAGCTTCTGCTGGAGGGGGTCGAAACATTAGCGGGCTGCTCGGTGTGTGCGTTCGCTAGCAAGAGATTGGTGGCCGATACACGGAGCCCAGGAACCTTGCGACAAACCCGCTGCCAAAACGAAGGAAATAGTTTTCAACAGAGAGCAACGGCAATAGCGGGGCTGGCAGAACAACACGCCCGATCCAAGAAACGCCGCTCGCTGCTCGGTCGATGGGATGAAGCACGGGCAGGCAGAAGGGGCTAACATCCTTGGCGGCCCGTAAGCTCGCCGCCACAAACCCTCGAGTGGCTCTTAGGGGAAGATGGAGGGCACGATTGGAGACAGTTGGATACCTGGGGACGACGAGGCAAGACATTCATCAGCTCCATTGATCGATGAAATCTATATCGCGCGGCGACTTCTTATGTGGCCCGAGCGAATTTCACCGCCACTGACTGGCATGTGCCCGTCGTCTCTATCAATTGCTAGGTTTGGTAGTTGACTGAGCGGGAGGTCGGCTGTCGCTGCGTGAATCGTAGCTAATGTGTCGCTCGACTCCACAGCCCCGGCGTTCACGGCGATCGGTATCGCAGCGTGGGCGGGTGAATTCTAGGCGTTCGCTTCGATCCACGTCGCGCGAAGCTCTTACAGGGAACGATCTTTTCGAAGACGGTGATCCCGCCGGATCTGGTTGTAGTTGTGGCGCTCGAATATCCTTTGCGCCGTATCACGCATGATTTCGGCGGCCACCGCCGGAGCCAAGGGTCAGATGTCCTTGTCCACCCGGACGGGCTCAATCAGGGTTTTCGATCCGGAAGTCCCTAAACGTCGAGATGGCATCATCTCCGACGACATAAGATGATCTCTTCTCGATCTCCAGTTGGTTGGCCGCGTCGCGCAACCAGTCGTCGTCCCCATCGAGGTCTTTCTACACGGCTAATGGCGGTGATGGGATGAAACTTGTCGAGATGTAGGGTCACGCTGCTTTTGAGCGAGGAGCGTTGTTGTCGGGGCGTCCATTTCCCGGCAGTAGTGCGTCCAGCTTGTCTTCGCGGCGCGGGTCAGGGCGACTCTCCGCCCCACAGCTTCGCACGGCGTCGTTGATCGAACTGGAGCTGGTTGTGAGTGTGCCAGGTGAGCGACCGCATTCCTCAGGCTTCCTGGCGCGTGCAGCAAAACGTGATTCATTTGATCCAATCATTGCGTTGGCTGGTCTGAACAGAGGGGGGGCGCGATGAAACAATCGAATGCGGCTGCCACAGCCCGGGTGAGAAAACGATGCTCCAGCCTCACGCGGAGGACTCCCTTTTCCATTTCGACGATCCCATCCTCAGCGAGCATTGCCAAGCGTTCGCCTGAACCGAGCAAACCGACCGGGTCAAATCCATGAGCAGCGCAAATTGCCGGCACGTCCACCTCGAAATCGCACATTAGCCGCTCAATGATCGCGGCCCGGACGCGGTCTTCAAGGCTGAGACAGTAGCCCTTTGACGTCGCCAGACGGCCGGCGTTGATTTGGCCGGTGTAGGAACCCGCTGTAACTTCGTTCTGGACGTAACCCTCGCCAAGCCGGCCGATCGCCGACGGTCCGAAGCCGATCACTTTATTGCAGGTGTCGGCGGAGTAACCGAGTGAATTCCGCCGCAGGCGACCGGCTTTCTGCGCCAGCGCGAGCTCATCCTGCGGCAAGGCGAAATGGTCGAGTCCGATCTGGCGGTAGCCCGCTGCAGTCAGTGTATTGGCCATCGCGGCTGCTTGTTCTGCCCGGGCATGACTGTCTGGCAGCGCTGCCTCGTCGATCAGGCGCTGATTCTTCTTGAAGGAAGGAACGTGCGCGTAGCCGAACACCGCAAGCCGGTCTGGTCGCATTGCCAGCGCCGTTGTCGCGGTCTGAACGCAGGACTGCACCGTCTGATTTGGCAGCCCGTAGATGAGGTCGAAGTTGACGCGCATTATTCCATGCTGCCGCAGCGCCTGGACAACGCGCTCTGTTTGTGCCTCACTCTGGACCCGGTTGATGGCTTTTTGGACAATTGGATCGAAGCTCTGGACGCCGAGGCTCGCGCGGTTCACGCCGGCAGCCGCCAATCCTTCGCATGTGGCGAGCGTGAACGTGCGCGGGTCGATCTCAACAGCAATGGCGGCCGTGTTCGAAATGGCAAAGCGTCGGCGCAGAAGCTCCATCAACCGGCGGAATTCCGTTGGCTCGATGAGGGTCGGCGTTCCACCGCCGAAGTGGACGTCGCTCACAGGCAGCGGTTGCGCAACCTGCGCCGCGACCAAATCGATCTCCTTACGAAGAACCCCCAAAAAGTCGAGGATAGGAGAATGCCGGCGAGTGATGCTTCGAGCGAAGCCACAATACCAGCAAATCGATCGACAGAACGGAATGTGGAAATAGAGCGACACCGATTGATCAAGCGACAGCTGCTGCAGCCATCTCTCACAGGCGTCGCCGCCGACTGATTTGGAGAACTGGGCTACAGTTGGATAGATGGTGTACCAAGGAAGGCGAGCATCGTAATACTTGCTTAAGATCGAGGTCTGCAAGGATTGTTATCCCATGTTTACGAAGTTTTACGTCGCAAGCGAATTGTCCTGCATCCCTTTGCTTGCCAAGGGCGATCGGGACTGTCGCTAGGCAATTGGGAGCTTGCGTGACGGCCGATCTGCGGAAGAAACGCGCTGTCGGATGACGATCCGCTCCCCTCGGACACAGAGAACAAGTTCTGCAAGCGAGATACTCGAATCAACACAGCCACGGCGGGGTCCCCAATTCGTCCGCCTCGATAATCTTTGATCTTCGGCAACGAGACACCCACCAGGGCCGTTTAAGCTGCTAGACCTCGAACTGCTCCACGATTTGACTCGTGCGAGGTTCAATGACCAACATTGATACGGTCCCGTATTCTCCGTCAACTGACAAGGTTGGTAGTTGATTCTGCGTGGCGTATTCCCCATCGGTCCAGGAATAATGGGTCCGCTTGGCTCCGTCCCGGTATGTAGTGAAATTCGCCACTGAAGGGATTGTCGGTGGGCGTCTTCATGGATCCCTCGCAGAAGAAGTCCTTTCATGCGTCCGTTACTCGGCGGCAATATCGCTACGAGCGAAACGTTTCCTGTCGGCGGCTCTCGCGCAGCTGGCGTGACGAAATGAGCCGGGTAGGTGAGCGAGAACGGATGGGTGCAATTGAACAGCCGGCCGGCTCAGAGGCGCCGCCGGTTTTGCGCAGACGTCAAGGCACCTACGTTGGTGGTAGCCGTTTTCGTGTGTCTGCGCACCACAGGAGCCGACCTTTTAAACGACGTCAGGCAATATCCCGCGAGGGCAGCTCGTCAAGCCGCTCCAACGCTAAGCATAGCGCCGCCCGACGACAGGCGATTTTATCGGAGGTTCTTTCGGGAGAACAGGCGAGCGATCGAATAGTGGAGCTATCTGGTACTCACCGCTTCACCTTCTTCCGTTTCATCTCCGCCGTCAGCTCAAACCTATCGAAGCCGGCGAGAAAACTCGCGCCTTCCTCTAAACCCAGAAGGTCCGATCACAGTCGGAGGGCCACCGGGCTCACCCCCGGACACGTCGTACCTCGATGATTTGCCGAGTGTTTAGTCCCAGTCCAGCTCTCCACACGCCGGTCGCAGATATCGAAAGTGGTTGAGGATCAAGCGGCTTCACCCGGGCTCGTGTAGTTCGTTGGGCGCGGTGTGCCGAAAGTTCCGAACACCGCGCAAACTAGGACGGCGGGCGCTTCCCCAAAACGCATACCCGGAAAACGAGGCTCAGTAAGCAGAACGCTCTCTTCTCTCCAATTCTGCGCATCCGGCCTCTTGAGATTGGATGACTTGATGTACGATCGAGCCCTCCTGCCGCGAACGTTCTACTGGACGCCACTGTTCGTCGGATAGGCACAAATCGCGAAACCAAATAGCCCGAATGAACCGACTACGGCGGCCTAGACCCGGGAGATCGCGGCGCCGATAGCTCTAGACGGTATTCCTGACCGCCTCAGCTAGGATTGCGTAAAGCTGCCGCTTGCTCATTTCCTGAGGCCGCGTTTTTAGCGCCTTTTGCGGCAGCTTCTTTCGGACGCGATCGCGGCGGGCAGCCATCAACGTCGGCGCTCGCTTGGGCACCGATCTAATCTTGGGTTTTGTGCTGTTGGTGGCTTGTGACCTCGAGTGAGACCCAACCGAGTCGGCCTGCCGCAGACGGCGTTGCGACTGCACTCGAGATGAACCGCGATCTGCGCGGCACTCTGTCCCTCGGACCAGAGCTGTTTCAGCTGTGCCAATTCTCTTCTATTCCAGCGCATGGAAGATACTTTGTTGCCAGTTCGGACGTCCGTCGCCTCGGCAATGTAAGTGGTCGAGTGGCAAAGGGGCTGCCTGCCCGAGAAAATGACGATAAGCGGCTGGGTGCCACAGCTGCGAGTGCTTGCGGCTTGATGTTGACTACCACAAAGGGCACGTTCGCGCGCCTCCCAATCCTGATAGGGGAGCTTCGCTCGCCTTTCCATTATTCTTCGTCGACAGGGACCGAACCAAAGTCCGTAACATGATTTCAGATTTCGGAGCTCGCGCGAAGTCCAGCCATGAACATGCGTGACACATCGTTAGTGCACCGCCCAAGCTCGTCGTGTTTCGAGCGCGCTTGCCCGGAACTCTAGACAGCGCACTCAGCTGATCCAGCAAAAGTGCAAGCCAATGTCAGCGAGACAATCATGACAGCGTTATCGACAGAAAGCGCCTGCGAGAGCACTGATATCCCGCTGAGCCGCCTTGATGTAAGCGAACCCAAGCGCTTCGAGGATGATACCGTTTGGCCTTATTTCGAGCGGCTGCGAAGGGAAGATCCCGTCCATTATTGCGAAAACAGCCCATACGGACCATATTGGTCGATAACAAAATACCGCGACATCATAGCCGTGGACTCAAATCACACAACATTCTCATCAGAGCGAAGCGTCACAATAGTCGACCCGCCGGAGGAGTATTGGACCCCCAGTTTTATCAAAATGAATCCTCCTCTCCATGCTCAGCAACGTAAGACTATCAGTCCGATAGCGGCATCGGAGAACTTGGCAAATCTTGAAGGCTTGATCCGCTCGCGGGTTCAGAAGATTTTGGACGGTTTGCCGCGCAACGATACCTTCAACTGGGTCGACAGGGTCTCGATCGAGTTGACGACCCAAATGCTGGCCACGCTGTTCGATTTTCCATTTCAGGATCGGTGGTTGCTGACCTACTGGTCGGACGTAGCTGCCTTGACTCCACAAATGGGCGACCAGATCGACAGCTGGGAAAAGCGAAAGGTGGTGCTGTCGGAGTGCCTGGACTATTTTACGCGGCTTTGGAGCGAACGGGTCAATTGTGAGCCGCGCGGTGACCTGATCTCGATGATGGCGCATTCACCGGCGACCCGAAACATGGAGCCCCTCGAGTTCCTGGGCAACCTCATTCTGCTGATTGTTGGAGGTAACGATACTACGCGCAACTCAATTACCGGGGGCGTCTTGTTCATGAGCCAAAATCCATCCGAAATGCGAAAACTCCGGGATGATGCTTCGCTGGTGTCCGGCGCGGTATCCGAGATTATACGATACCAAACCCCCATTGCACACATGCGCCGGACCGCTGTGGACGATTTCATGATAGGCCACAAGCGAATCAGGCGAGGCGACAAAGTTGTGATGTGGTACATCTCTGGCAACCGAGATGACGAGGTCATTGCGAGAGCCAACAGCTTCATCATCGATCGGGAAAATGTACGGCAACATCTCTCTTTCGGATTTGGGATTCATCGCTGCGTGGGTAGGCGCCTTGCCGAGCTGCAGCTGAAAATCCTGTGGGAGGAGATGCTGAATCGATGTTTGGAGGTAAATGTGGTCGGCGAACCGGAGCGAGTTCAATCGAATTTTGTGCACGGTTATTCCGCACTGCCGGTGCAGATCCCAGGTTAGTCTCGGCTGCGGCCGACCTTCAACACTGTCATGCCGTTCAGAGCCGGCGGTTGGGACAACGACTTTCTGGAGACCAGTTCTCTAGGTAAGTTCACCGACGTTGCGTGACGGGCTTACGGTTGTTTCGAAGGTTGCGGGCAGGGGCCGCTATCGCGTCGAGGATTTCGGCCGGGCGGCTACGATACTCATCACGGCCTGCTGGAGCCGTGCCAGCCTTTCAAAGTGTAGGGAAGCAGTCCGTCCAGTCGATGAACTGAATGACCAGACGGGCCATACGAGGGGGGCTCACTTCATGTGAAGACGAGGACAAGCAGGCTCGAGCAGAGTAGCGCAAATCCGGCTGCGGTCAGCCCGAGGAAACTGCTGGAGACAAGATCATGACTGCCCATGAACGACCTCTGCGGGGAGGAATAGAGATCGGCAAACGCCGCTCCGCTTCCCTTTCTGGCCAAAATGAGCCGCATAATTCCTCCTGGTCTCGGGGCAGAGCGCACTTTTCCAGCAAGATCGAGCGACAGTTCGCCGCGTTCCGGCGGGCATCCTCGTTTTGTGCTCTCGTGGTTGCAAACGGATCGCTCCGCCAGAAGCTGAGTAGACCAGAGCATCTTGGCAGCAAAACTCACTCAATCGTGCCGTCAGCGTTTGAGCGCTTGCAGGATTGAGCGCCCATCTGAACCGCCGCCGCGGGTTTGGCGGAGGCTCCAAGTCTTGAGAAGGTGGAGCCATGACAAGCAAAGACGACGACAAATGTTCACCCGAGGCCCGAGACCGAGGGGTTCGTATAGCTCTGTATCAGGCCAACGAGCACAGGTCTCGCGCTGGACGACGGTGACTTCCATTGCGGCCAAGATCGGCTGCACGCGCAGACCTTGCATGACTGAGTCAAGAAGGTCGAGATCGACAGTGGGCAGCGGGCCGGCGTTCCGACCGAGCTGGCCGAGAAGCCCAAGGCTCCGGACCGGAAGAACCGCGAGCGTCGCCAGCCAAACGAGATCCTGCGCAAGGCAAGCGCCTATTTTGCGACGGCGGAGCTCGAGCGCTGGTCCAAGCCATGATCGCATCGACGATGATCGTGCGGCGCGTGGGGTCGAGCCGATCTGCAAGATGTTGCCGATCGCCCCCTCGACCTACCGCGGAAGCAGATTATTCCGAAAGGCGGGCGACATGCCACCAGCGATGTTCAGATCTTCGGCAAAAGCTGTCTCGGGGCAATAGCTCTCATTGGTAGAGCGCGAAGAGATTGCGCCTCTCAAGGTGCAGGGCCAATCGATCCAACAGATTGGACGTCGCCTCGGGCGGGCTGATTCGACAGTCTCGCGTGAACTGCGGCGCAACGGCCGCCCGCGCCGAACCAGAGGGCCATGGCCGCCCATGTGAGGACCATAGCGCCCGCGTGAGGCTCGCTCAGGGAAATGCGGTTGGCGAGAGCCCGGAAATCCGAGCCGTACGTTACGATTCCGTCCTCCTCGCAATGAGACGATTCGAACGCGGCGCGATCGTTTCGAACGCAAGCGCCGCGCGAATTGCGAGGATACCAAGCCGCGTCAAACCATGAATTCACTTCTGCACGCGAGAGGCTTTTAACCGCTCGACAAATGTGCGCTATACCGAGTGCAAAGAGGGCACTAGCCTTATCGCATTATCCCTCGAAAGGAGAGATGGAGCGTGAGCGAATTTACGGGAGAGGTTCAAGCGAATATGGGCCTGGTCTTGGATCAGGTCTGTGCGGGACTGCCGAATGGCGGTGACCACGAGAGCCGTCGGTATGTCGCTGAGCAACTGATCCAAGCGGTGCGGGCGGGAAAAACGACTCTGGGGGAGCTGACCTCTGCGGGACGTCGCGCTGTCGTCTATCTGAAGAATGCGCCGAAATCAGCCTAGCAGTCCCTTGTTGCCGGCCCGATCTGCCCTGCGTTCGCTCGCAGGCAACCGCGTACCAGACAGACCTCGTGGCGTTAGGGCACATTGACGGGTGGCATGGGTGCCGTCGGGCGCGGCATGAACGCGCTTTGGTGGTGGCCGCGTGCCGCCAATATGATCGCGAAAGCCGTGAGAACGATCAGGAGTCCACGCATCTCGACAGATTTCTCGGAGAGCTGTATCGCAATTATGAAACGGCTCATAGCCGGTGTGCCGAATCAAGAAGAAAATGAAGCTGTTGTATCATTCGATGAGGCGAACGCGGTTGGACTGCAAAGCGCCAAAGTCATAGCGCTTGTTGTGCGGCAAGACGGCAAAGCCATGCCTTTTGTGCCGAAAACGTGCGTACGGGCCTCGTTGGAAGCAGAAATCTGCGGCGGATTTCAATCGAAGGATCAATCGCTGGATGCCTTCGTTCTTGGCCTTCTCTTGGGCTTTCGTCCCCGTCACGAGTTCACCGAACGGGCCGCGGATCATGAGCGTCTAGGCCTCCAAGCTTCTCCTGACCACTTGCGACAGAGACTGACCCACGAACTGTTCGTAAGCGCCAGGATCCGTCGCGCCCTTGGTATTGATGAGGAAGACCCGTGCGTCAGGTTCAAGACCAGTCAAGCGCGCGAGGTCGAATCGGCCGCAACTTTCAGCAACCCTGCCAGACCAACCCCGCCACTTTCGCCTGCAACGATAGCCGGATCACCGTCCCGGGGATTGGCCAAACGGTTCATAACCCCGACGGCCTCCTCGTCATCGACAATCATAAAAGCGTCGGCTGCGCGCGAAAGGATGCGCCAAGCGACGAGCGAAGGTTCGTAGCACTCTAGCATCGCCATCACTGTCGGCTGCCCATGAGCTACCTTGACGCAATGCCCGGTTCGAGCGCTTTCAAACAGGCACGCTGCGCGCGATGGATCGACAACCGTGAAGGACGGGCGACTATCACCTAACGACACCGAAAAATGTCCAAGACCGCTGCGGCAAGTCCACCGACTCCTGACTGGACGAAGACGTGGGTCGGAGGTTCGGGCAACTGTCGTAGTGCTTCAGTCAGGAGCGCGGAGATCCCTGCATTACCAGACGAGGGATAGCCCGGCCAGGACCTGTCAGACACCGTGATTCAGCCGTTCTCTGCGGCAACTCGGGATGCTTCGGCAACGGAGTCATCGTAGTTGCCGCTGACGCGGATCATCTGCGCGCCATGTGGGACGATTGCTGCGCTACGCTGATCGCTGACGCCCGAGTGAATGAATATAGCGCAGTTCGCCCCCACGAGCTGAGCGCCGTGCGTTACGGACCTGCCATGATTGCCGTCCGTTGGCGCAGGATACCGTCATCCCCCGTGCTACGGCCTTCACCTCAGGTGCGTGAAGCTCCGAGATGTCAACAGCCCTGCCGAGGCGCGGAGTTGCTGCTTCTAAGACGAGCCGGATGACGGCATAGGAGCCGCCCAAAGCCTTGAAACTGCCAAGCCCGAGCCGGTGACCCTCGTCGTTGACTTGGACCGAGCCCACGCCAATCTCGTGGGCGAGGCCCGGCAAGGAAATCAGCGCTGTTTCCTTGTGGCCATTGCGATATCAAGAAACCGCTCCACCTCGCACGCAGCTTCGCGACTCAGCATGTTGGCATCCGCACTATCCAAAGGCGCCCGGTGGTCAGTGCGATGGTTAAGAAGCAACATGGTTCGAGTTGGCGCCGATCTAAGCATCGCGGCGATGCGCTTGCCGAAACACTAGCGGCAATCCCAGCGATGTCACGCCTTCTCGCTAATCCGCAAGAAATGGGAGGCCGCTCTCGATGACGACCCCGACGGTGCTCAGGATCGGGCGGGTGATGCTGATGTTTGAAGATCCGGCAGGAGGGCGTTGCGGCCATCGCTCACCCGTTCCCGGCTGCACTCCCCGTTTTGAGCACGAGGAAGGATGACGATTTCTAGGCCGTGGACACGAACTCGGTCCTCATCACGTACCCAGATCCAGCAGCACGAAAGCAAAAGGCAGCAGAGGCAAGCGCGTTGGATTGCAGTGGCGGGCCTTGCTCCCAGCCGGTTGATGCGTGCCTTCATGTTCTGCCGGCCCGGACGGCCAAAGCGCGGCCGAAGTCGAACCAGCATCGACGCTGGTCGTGATCCCGTTGCACGGTGAAGCAAGGACCTCCGATGGCAAGGCGTCCTTCGTAGCCGAATGGAGACTCTGCGCGCTATTCGAGCGCGGAAATTCGGCAGCGTGAACTCGTGCGCCGTGCGAAGAGTAGCGTTGGCCCCAGCCCGCAGATGATGGCGCCTGATGCCTGTCGCGCCTGAACGAAGAATGAGGGCCTTTTTTGCAAAAGCCATCCCTCGTCTTCTGTCCCCAATAGGTCACAATCAGGTCTACGCTCGTGTTGAGTGCGAGCGAAATGAGCCCAGGACGATGAACTGCATGCTGACACTCCCAGATGGGTCGACGAGTTGCGGGATGAACACGAGAAAGCATGCGGCTGTCTTGGGGTTGAGCGCCTCTACGACGATGCCCTGGCGAAAAGCAGAATGCGCATCTGTCGTCTGCAATTCTATCGGATCGACGCTTGTCTCGCGCCACGCCTTAATCCCGAGCCAGATGAGATATAGGCCTCTGGCGATCCTGAGCAATTGCTGTTTGGCAGCAACTCCGACGTGGCCGCTTGGCAGGCGGGAGAGGTTGGACTGACGGTGCCTCGCCCGTTGGTTTTTATCGACTTTCCAAAGCGTACGAAGTTCATCCCGATGGCGGCCGAATTCACGAACGGAAAGGTCGTCACTTTCTTCGACAAGCTCTTAGCCGACAATGGCGAACGCCCGCCACCGTACAAGCAAGAAGACAAGGCAATCTATTGGAAGTGGTTCGATGACCATTACTGCGGAATCCGAGGCAAAGCGGCCACCGATTCCGACGGAAGGCGGCCAGCGATTCCGATCGAAAGCGGCCACCCAA
>NZ_JBVVPM010000072.1:0-34849 GCF_055811255.1 Bradyrhizobium sp. MI1.11 | reverse complement strand
CCCCCCGCCGCGCCGCCCCCGCCCCCGCCCCCCCCCCCCCCCCCCCGGCCCCCCCCCCCCCCCCCCCAAAAACACCCCCCCCCGGCGGGGGGGGGCCCGCGGCCCCCCCCCCCCCCCCGCGCAAGGTTTATTTGGGCTCGAGCTTCAGCGCTGCGGAATTGATGCAGTAACGCAAGCCGGTAGGCCCCGGGCCGTCGGGGAAGACATGGCCGAGATGGCCGCTGCACTTGGCGCACAGCACCTCGGTGCGGATCATGCCGTGGCTGACGTCCCGCTCCTCATCGATATGGCCCTCGGCGGCGGGCTGGGTGAAGCTCGGCCAGCCGCAGCCGGAATCGAACTTCGCGTCGGACTCGAACAGCACATTGCCGCAACCGGCGCAGGTATAGGTACCGGCGCGGTGGTCGTGCTCATATTCGCCGGAGAAGGGACGCTCGGTCACCTTCTCGCGCAGCACCGCGTATTGCATCGGCGACAGCTCGTTGCGCCATTGCTGTTCGCTCTTGATGACCTTGTCGTCCGTGGTTTTCGTCTTGATGTCGGGCATGGGTCTCCCGTTTTTTCGGTGAACTTGTTTTCCGTGATCTTGTTCAGTGATCTTGCGATCAGTTGGTGGCCTTGCTGGCGCTCACCAGCGTCGGCTTCTCGATATAGTTATCCGCGAACAGCTTTTTCAGGTTCTCGACCTTCGGAAGGTCGTTGTAGGCGATATAGGGCTGGTTCGGGTGCAGGGTCAGATAATCCTGGTGGTAGGCCTCCGCCGGATAGAACGCCTCCAGCGCGCCGACCTTGGTCGCGATCGGCTTGCTGAAGACTTTGGCGCCGTTGAGCTGGGCGATATAGGCCTCGGCCACCTTCTTCTGCTCGTCGGAGGTGGTGAAGATCGCCGAGCGATATTGCGTGCCGCTGTCGGGGCCCTGCCGGTTGAGCTGGGTCGGGTCGTGCGCCACCGAGAAGTAAATCTGTAGGATCTTGCCGTAGGAGATCTTCTTCGGGTCGTATTTGATCTCGACGGATTCCGCGTGGCCGGTCCGGCCACTCGAGACGGTCTGGTAGTCGGCTGTCGCCTTGGTGCCGCCGGCGTAGCCGGAGACCGCGTTGACCACGCCCGCGGTGTGCTGGAACACGCCCTGCACGCCCCAGAAGCAGCCGCCGGCGATCACGGCGGTCTGGATCCCGCTTGCGGGCGCCGCATCAACGGCAGGAGCGGGGATCACGACCGCATCCTCTGCGGCTCGGGTCGGCGCGGCAAAGGCCAGCGTCAGGGCGGTGGTTGCGGCGAGCAGGGACAGGACGGCAGGTCGGCGCATGGCGATCCTCTTTCCGAAGGTCTGACAGTCTAGGGCGGTTGGGGCCGGGCGAACAGCCTGGCCGGCATTTTCGGACATTCGAGATACGGGCGGACCGGGCGATTGTTACGGCCGGACGGACACGAGTCTGTGAAACGCGCCGCCTGGAGCAGCCCGGCTTGGCGAGGACCGGAACTCCGCGCTAGATGAACCGGCGCGATCGGTGATCGACCTAAAGAATGATGGCTGGAGCTGACCTGACAACATGCTGCGCGTCGCATCCCTGACCCTCATCGTCGTTCTCGCCATCCTGCCCGGCTGGAACTCGATCGCGGCGGCCGCACCGCAACCCGGCGACGACCTTGCCATTTGCCGCGACCGCCAGGCGGATGCGCAGGCGAGGGCGCAGGCCTGCGACAATTTGCTCAACGCCGACGGTGTCACCGGCAAGGACAAGGGCATCGCGCTCTCCGTGCGCGGCAATACGCTGATCAACAAGCGCGACTACGGCCACGCGATCGAGACCTTGTCCATGGCCGTCGACCTCGATCCCGACAATGTCGTCACGCTCAATTTGCGCGGCCTCGCCTATGAGCGGACGGGCCAGGACGACCATGCGATGGCGGACTACAACCTCGCGCTCCAGAAGCGCCCGACCTACGGTGTCCCCTACAACAACCGCGGCATCATCCAGTTGCGCCGGGGTGCGCTGCAAAGCGCGCTCGACGATTTCAACCTGTCGATCAAATACGCGCCCAAGTTCCTGCTCGGCTACACCAACCGCGCCCGCGTGCGCACGCTGATGCAGGATTTTGACGGCGCAATTGCTGATTTCGCGGAGGCCGAGAAGATCGAACCGGCCGCGCAGCAGATCACCGGCAATCGCTGCATCACCTACGGCATGATGGGCAAGTTCGACCAGGCCTTCGCCGACTGCAACGGCCTGATCGAGAAGCAGCCGAAGAACACGTACGCGATCAACAATCGCGCCGACGTCAACATGCTGAAAGGCGATCTCGACGCCGCGCTGAAGGACTACAACATTGCGATCCAGATCAACCCGAACAATGTGCGCGCACATTCGGGTCGCGGCCAGATCTACGAGCGCAAGAAGGATCTCGCCCAGGCCCGTGCCGACTATCGTGCGGCGGCCTATTCGCTGACGAAGTTCGACGAGCTCGACGTCGCGCGCGCCCGCGCCATCGCGCAGGAGCGATTGGCTGCGCTGACACCGCAGCCGTCAGCCGGATCCGCAGGGCGCCGTGTGGCACTTGTGATCGGCAACGGCGCCTACAAGAACGTCCACGCCTTGCCCAATCCGCCACGCGACTCGAAAATGATCGCGGCCGCGCTGCGCGACGTTGGCTTCCAGACCGTGATATCCGTCAGCGACCTCACCCGCGACAAGTTCTTCGAAGCGTTGCAGACGTTTGCGGCCGAAGCGGAGAAGGCGGATTGGGCGGTGGTCTATTACGCCGGCCACGGTTTCGAGATCGGCGGCGTTAACTATCTCGTTCCCGTCGATGCCAAGCTTGCCGCCGACAGGGACGCCGAGACCCAGGCGGTTGCGCTGGAGCAGGTGATCGCGGCGGTGGGCGCTGCGCGAAAAGTGCGTCTGGTCATGCTGGATGCCTGCCGCGACAATCCGTTCGCGCCGACCATGCAGCGCACGCTGTCGCTCAAGCTGGTGGACAAGGGCTTTTCCAACATCGAGCCCGGCGCCGGCTTCATGGTGGTCTACGCCGCCAAGCACGGCGAGACCGCGATGGACGGCGACGGCGGCGCCGACAGCCCGTTCGCCACCGCGCTCGCCCGCGAAATCAAGGTGCCGCGCGTCGAGATCCGAAAACTGTTCGACATCGTCCGCGACGACGTCTGGCTTGTGACCAAGCACGAGCAGCAGCCGTTTTCCTACGGCTCGCCGCCGGGGCGCGAGGATTTTTATTTCGTCGCGGGTAAGTGAGGTTTCGTAGGGTGGGTTAGCCCTGCAGATGCGCAAAGCGCATCTGCTCGGCGTAACCCACCACTGTTGCGATCCGAGGAGACAGAAGAGGTGGGTTACGCCTTCGGCTAACCCACCCTACGGGCTTCACACCACAATGCTCAGCCGCTTCGCCGCCCGCGTGATCCCCGTGTACAGCCACCTCGCCCGGCTCTCCTGAAACGCAAAACTCTCGTCGAACAGCACGACGTCGTCCCATTGCGACCCCTGCGACTTGTGTACGGTCAGCACGTAGCCATAGTCGAACTCGTCATAGGGCTTGCGCTGCTCCCAGGCGATGGCCTCGACACCGCCCTCGAAGCAATCGGCGCGCACCGAGACCTTGGTCACCTTGTGGCCGAGATCCTCGTCCGGCGACAGCCGCATGCTGAGAATGCGGGATTTCGAGCGCGAGGTGTTGCGCGACTTCACGCGCCACAGGCCGCCGTTGAACAGGCCCTTCTTGCGGTTGTTGCGCAGGCAGACCAGCTTGTCGCCGGCGACGGGGAAGACGTCCTCGATGTTCTGGCGCTGACGTACCCGCATATTGTACGCGCGCCGCGTGTTGTTGCGTCCGACCAGGACCTGGTCGGCGGCCATGACGCGATCAGGATCGAGCTCCTTACGCGACACCACCTCGCTTTCGCCGTAGCGGCCGATGTCGAGCTCGCGGCCCTCGCGGACGTCCATCGACATCCGCACGATCGGGTCGTCCTGGGCCTGGCGGTGCACCTCGGTCAGCATCGCGTCGGGCTCGCTGTTGGTGAAGAAGCCGCCGCCCTGGATCGGCGGCAACTGGGCGGGATCGCCCAGCACCAGCAGCGGGCAGTTGAACGACATCAGGTCGCGGCCCAGTTCGGCATCGACCATCGAGCATTCGTCGATCACGATCAGCTTGGCCTTGGAGGCCGGGGCGTCGTCCCACAGCTCGAAGCTCGGCTGCTCCTCGCCGGATTCGCGGGTGCGATAGATCAGCGAATGGATGGTGGAGGCTTCGTCGCACCCCTTGTTGCGCATGACCAGCGCCGCTTTGCCGGTGAAGGCGGCGAACTTCACCTCGCCGTCGACGCCGTCGGCGATGTGCCGCGCCAGCGTGGTCTTGCCGGTGCCGGCATAGCCGAACAGGCGGAACACCGGCGGCGTACCGTTGCGGCCGGGTTTGGCCTTGAGCCAGTCGCCAACGGCCTTGAGCGCGGCATCCTGATGCGGGGTGAATGTGGCCATGTCTGCTTTGAGGAGGGGGCGAAACGGAGCGATTCGCCGCCCCTCAAACTAACCATTCGCCCCGCCGGTTCAAGCGGGCCTCACCCCTATTGCCAGCCGGGAACGCCGCGCATGTCGGGCAGATGGTGGGCAATGCCCTTGTGGCAGTCGATGCAGGTCTTTTCCTTGGTGAACAGGAAGCGCTGGTGGGCGACCGAGGCCCGCGGCGACTGCTTGGTGATGTCCATGGAATCGGCGCTGTGGCAGTTGCGGCATTCCAGCGAATCGTTGGACTTGAAGCGCGCCCATTCATGCGCCGCCAGCTCGAGCCGGTGATCCTGGAATTTCTCGCGGGTATCGATCGTGCCGAAGATCTTGCCCCAGACCTCCTTGGAGGCTTGCATCTTGCGGGCGATCTTGTCGGTCCAGTTGTGCGGCACGTGGCAATCCGGACAGGTCGCCCGCACGCCGGAGCGGTTGGCGAAGTGGATGGTCGACTTCAGCTCGGCATAGACGTTGTCCTTCATCTCGTGGCAGCCGGTGCAGAATTTTTCGGTGTTGGTCAATTCCAGTGCGGTGTTGAAGCCGCCCCAGAAGATCACGCCGGCCATGAAGCCCGCCAGCACCAGCACACCAAGCCCGAACACCGAGCTCGGACGGATCAGCACCTGCCAGAGCTCGCGCGCAAAGTCCAAGCTTCGCGCGACGAAGCCGCCCTTGGCCTTCATTCCCTCGCCGGGTTCATCAGCGGTCGTCGTCATCGGCGGCCACCGGGGCTTGCGCGCGACAGCAGCGTGTCGATGTCGGTGAAGTCGTTGCTGACGGGCGGATTGGCGGTGTTCTGCGGCACGTGGCATTCCGTGCAGAAGAAGCGGCGCGGCGAGATCGAAGCCAGGAACTGGCCGTCGCGATCCATGAAGTGGGTGATCGAGACCATCGGCGCCTGCGATTCCGCGATGCGCGCCCGCGCGTGGCAGGACAGGCACTTGTTGCCGTTGAGATCGACTTGATAGCCGTCGATCGCATGCGGGATCACCGGCGGCTGCTCCGGATAGTTGCGCACTTCCCTTTCGGAGGTGTTGCGGTTCGGCAGCATCGGCGGCGCCGGCCCTTCGTCGTTGAGCGGGGTCGGGCCGCGCAAGCCTGACGTCACCGTCTGCGCGGTCAGCGAACTCGCGCCAGCCGCGATCGCGACTGCGAGCAGCGCTACTCCAAATCGTTTCATCATGACACGTTCACCCGCTCGATGCGCACGGCGCACTTCTTGTAATCGGTTTGCAGCGAGATCGGATCGGTCGCGTCCAGCGTCACCTTGTTGATCAGCTTGGATTCGTCGAACCACGGCACGAAGACGAGGCCACGCGGCGGCCGGTCGCGGCCGCGCGTCTCGACGCGGACGCGGATGAAGCCGCGGCGGGAGACCACCTTCACCTCGTCGCCGCGGCGGATCTTCGCCTCCTGCGCATCATCAGGATGCATGAAGCACACGGCCTCGGGGAAGGCCTTGTAGAGCTCGGGCACCCGGCGCGTCATGGTGCCGGAATGCCAGTGCTCGAGCACGCGGCCGGTCGAGAGCCAGTAGGGATATTCGTTGTCCGGCGATTCCGCCGCCGGCTCGTAAGGAAGGGCGAAGATGCGCGCCTTGCCGTCCGGATAGCCGTAGAACTGCACCTCGGTGCCCTGCTTGACGTAGGGGTCGCTCCCCTCGCGGAAGCGCCATTTCGTCTCCTGGCCGTTGACGACGGGCCAGCGCAGGCCGCGCTCGCGGTGATAGGCGTCGAACGGCGCGAGGTCGTGGCCGTGGCCGCGGCCGAACGCGGCATATTCCTCGAATAGGCCCTTCTGCACGTAGAAGCCGAACGCCTTGGACTCCTCGTTGGCGTAGCCGTCCTCGATCTCCGATGTCGGGAATTTGTCGACCTGGCCGTTCTTGTAGAGCACGTCGAACAGAGTCTTGCCGCGCACGTCCGGCTTCTTGGCGATCAGCTCCTCGGGCCAGACCTCCTCGATCTTGAAGCGTTTTGAGAACTCCATGAGCTGCCATAGATCGGACTTGGACTCGCCGGGCGCGGGGACGAGCTGGTGCCAGAATTGCGTGCGCCGCTCGGCGTTGCCGTAAGCGCCTTCCTTCTCCACCCACATCGCGGTCGGCAGGATCAAATCGGCGGCGAGCGCTGTCACCGACGGATAGGCGTCCGAGACCACGATGAAATTGTCGGGGTTGCGGAAGCCCGGATAGGTCTCCTCGTTGGCGTTGGGACCAGCCTGGAGATTATTGTTGACCTGCACCCAATAGGCGTTGATCAGGCCGTCCTTCAGCATCCGGCTCTGCAGCACCGCGTGCGCGCCGGGCTTGTCGGGAATGGTGCCCTCGGGCAGCAGCCAGATGTGCTCGGCCTTGGTGCGGTGCTCCTTGTTGGTGACGACCATGTCGGCCGGCAGGCGGTGCGAGAAGGTGCCGACTTCGCGCGCGGTGCCGCAGGCCGAGGGCTGGCCGGTCAGCGAGAACGGGCTGTTGCCGGGCGAGGAGATCTTCCCGGTCAGAAGATGGATGTTGTAGACGAGGTTGTTGCACCAGACGCCGCGGGTGTGCTGGTTGAAGCCCATGGTCCAGAACGAGACCACCTTGGTCTTGGGATCTGCATAGAGCTCGGCCAGCGCCTCCAGCCGGTTGAGCGGCACGCCCGACATCTCCGCCGCCTTCTCCAGCGTGTACTCGGAGACGAACTTGATGTACTCGTCGTAGCTCATCTCGGTGGAATCGTTGGCCTTCGCCGCGCCCGTCGCCTTCTTCTGCAGCGGATGCTCCGGCCTCAAACCATAACCAATGTCGGTCTGGCCGCGCCTGAAGATGGTATGCGCGGCGACGAAGTCCTTGTTGACCCGACCGCTCCTGATGATGTGGTTGGCAATGGCGTTCAGCAGATAGAGATCGGTCTGCGGCTTGAACACCATGCCGATGTCGGCGAGGTCGAACGAGCGATGCTCGAAGGTCGAGAGCACGGCGACGCGGACATGCGGCGCGGAGAGCCGGCGGTCGGCGAGGCGCGTCCACAGGATCGGATGCATCTCCGCCATGTTCGAGCCCCACAGCACGAAGGCATCGGTGGCCTCGATGTCGTCATAGCACCCGGCCGGCTCGTCGATGCCGAAGGTGCGCATCATGCCGGCCACGGCGGAGGCCATGCAGTGGCGCGCATTGGGATCGATGTTGTTGGTGCGGAAGCCGGCCTTGAACAGCTTCACGGCCGCATAGCCTTCCCAGACCGTCCACTGGCCGGAGCCGAACATGGCGACGCCGTTCGGCCCGCGCTTCTTGATCGCCTCCTTCCACTTCACCTCCATGATGTCGAAGGCTTCGGTCCAGGACACAGGCGTGAATTCGCCGTTCTTGTCGTATTTGCCTGCCGTCTTGCGCAGCATCGGCTGCGTCAGGCGATCGTGGCCGTACATGATCTTGGAGAGGAAGTAGCCCTTGACGCAGTTGAGGCCGCGATTGACCTCGGCCTTGATGTCGCCGTGGGTGGCGACCACGCGATTGTTCTTGGTCGCGACCATCACCGAGCAGCCGGTGCCGCAGAAGCGGCAGGCGGCCTTGTCCCATTTCAGTTCGGCGACGTCGCGCTCGGCGACGAGGTTTGCGGCGAGCGCCGGTGCCGGCATGCCCGCAGCGGCTGCCGCGATGGCGGCGGCCTCGAGCTTCAGCATCTGGCGGCGGTCGAGCTTTGGCGATGTCATGACGACTCTCCCGGCCTTAAGCCGTTTCGATGGCGTGAAACACCAGCGCCGCCGAATAGACGTCGGGCAGCGACTGGATCGTGTTGAGCAGGGTGCCGAGGCTGCCGGCATCAGGCGCTTCGGTCACGACGATGAGCTTGCCGCGCAGGTCGCGGCCGTGGATCTCGCAGCCGGGAAGGGCGGTGATCGCGGCTTCCAGCTGGTCCAGACGCTCGGGGCGGGCCTGCACGATGATGCTGGCGATTTCGCAACCGGGCGGCGCGACGATGCGGTCGGCGCTGAGCACCCGGCCGGTAATCAATGCGCGGCGGTTGAGTTTGGATTCGGCCATGATGCCTGTCTTTCGCTTCGAGGAGATCAATGCGGGGAGGGCGGCGGGCCGGGAGGGCCGGCAAACATCTGGTAGATCCAGACGCCGAGCCCGTAGGAGCCCACCGTTCCGACCGCGAGGACGGGCATCACGATTGCGGTCAGGAACAGGAATGCGAAAATCTCCATGCGCTTACGGCGCACGCGCGAAGTCGCGTCGTCTGGGGCCGACATATTCGGTCTCGTTTGGAATGTGGGGATTGGGACGGCATCCGGGCCGTTGCCTTGCCGCACATTAGAAGCAGCAGGGCCACTGACGCCTTGATCTGGATCAATCCGTCGAGTTGCGATGATGGCTGCCGCCAGACCACAAGCGCAAGTTTGGGTTGTACCCGTGCGAAGGCGATGCGACAGTTTGGCATCGAACGGGGATACGAGTTGTGACCGCGACAGGGCTGACGGCGATCGATCTCGGACTTCGCGGCGCGGCGAGCGGCGTGTTCCTGTTGATCGTTCTCATGGCGTTGCTGCGTCGTGCGACCGGCCAACAGGCTTTGCTGGGCATCGCGATGTGCGCAGGCGGCATATTCTATGCGATCGCGACGGCGCCCAGCCTGCCCAAAACGGCTTGGTGGTGGACGTTGCCGATCCTGTCCGCGCAGCCTGCGGTCTTCTGGCTGTGGGCGCGCGCGGCGTTCGACGACGATTTCGTGCTGAGGCGTTGGCACGGCGCTCTGTGGCTGAGCATCGTGGCTTTCGGATTTGCGATCACGCTGGGCTGGGCGAACTGGCCCGCTTTGGCCGGCGCAGGCGGGCGAGTCCTGGCTCTGGCCACCCTGGTGCTGGCCCTCGCTGCCGCGGTTCAGACGGTCAAGACCTGGCGCGCCGATCTGGTCGCGCGGCGACGCCGACTGCGGCTGGCGATGCTTGCGATCAATGTCGTGCTCATCGCGACCGTCGCGGTCGCCGGCTTCGCCGCAATTCCCGTCGCGGTTCCCGGTGCGCCCGGCAGTCTCCCGACCGCGTTCGGGCTGTTCGTAGTGGCCATGCTTGCCGCCATCGGCCTGTTCAGCGCGCCGGCGATGGCCGTCGATGACGCCACGGCCGCGATCGCATCCGGCGAGGCGGGGAGGCAAGCCCGGGTCGCCGATCGCGCCGCGGGGCGGGTCGTCGTCGACCCGATCCTGCTCCGGCGCCTTGATCATCTGATGACCGTGGAGCGAACCTACCGGCAGGAAGGCCTTGCGATCGGAGCGCTCGCGGCGCGGCTCGACGTTCCCGAGCATCGATTGCGCCAGGCGATCAATGAAGGGCTGGGCTATCGCAACTTCAATGCGTTTCTCAATCGCTACCGTACCGAGGATGCCAGGCTGGCGCTGTCCGACGCCACGCAACGGGAGGTCCCGGTGCTGACCATCGCCATGGATGCCGGCTTCCAGTCGATCGGACCTTTCAACCGGGCCTTCAAGGCCGAAACCGGCATGACCCCGACGGAATTCCGGCGTGAGGCGCTGAGCCGGCCCGACAGCGCTGAACTCAGCCAACCGCGCCGCGAAATCGGCTAGCCGATTTTTGGATCAGGCGAGAAGGCCCTGTGCCGATGGATTAGACCGTCCAGCATACACTCCCATCCAGCCGGAACGAGCCTATCCATGTCCCACTCGACCGCCGCCGCCCCTGCATCGGAGAGGCTCCATGCTCTCGACGCGGTCAGGGGTGGCGCCCTGCTGCTCGGCATCGTCCTGCACGCGACATTGTCGTTTGTGCCGGCCTCGTCCCGGTTCTGGATCATCCAGGACATCCATACCAGCCCCACTCTGGGCCTACTGTCCTTTACGATCCACGTCTTCCGGATGACGACCTTCTTCCTGATGGCCGGCTTCTTTGCCCGCATGAGCTTTCACCGCCGGGGGAGCTGGGGCTTCGTCAGGGACAGGCTGCAGCGGATCGGCCTGCCGTTCGTGATCGGTTGGCCGCTCGTGTTCATGCCGATAGCTCTGATCGTGAGCTGGGCATCTCACTTTCCAAATGGTGGTCTGATCCACCCCACCTCCGGCTGGCTGCCGGCATTGCCCAAGTTCCCCCTGACCCATCTCTGGTTTCTGTATGTGCTGCTGGAGCTCTATGTCGCGACGCTGCTGCTGCGCGGTGCAATTGTCTGGCTTGATGTATCAGGTACGCTACGCACAGTGTTTGACCGTATCTTCGCCCGGACCATGCGAAATCCGCTGGCTCCCCTGGTTCTGGCAATCCCGATCGGCACCGCCTTCTGCCTCGACCCACGATGGATCAATGTGATGGGCGTGAGGACGCCGGATCAATCGCTCGTCACCAACGCGCAGGCCTGGATCGGTTTCGGCACCGCATTCGGCGTCGGCTGGCTCCTGCATCGGCAGGTCGATCTGCTGCGGCTCATCGAGCGACGCTGGCTGGCGCATGTCCTGCTCGCGCTCTTCCTGGTTCTGGTCAGTTTCGCGTTGTCAGGCGTGATGCTGTCGTTGCCTGTCGCGCCGAAACTGCCGGTCAGCTTCGCCACGCTGAGGCTGATCTCCGCCATCCTCTACGCACCGGCGATTTGGGTTTCCACATTCGCGGTCCTCGGCCTCGCCCTCCGCTTCATGTCCGGCTTCAGTCGGGCGTGGCGCTACCTCGCCGATGCATCCTACTGGCTCTATCTGATCCACCTGCCGATCGTGATGGCACTGCAGGTCGCGCTGTCGCAGCTCGACTGGCCCGGGCTGATCAAGTTCGCGATCATTCTCGTCGTCGCGCTTCCTCCGATGCTGGCGAGCTATCATCTGCTGGTGCGCTTCACCTTCATCGGTGTGGTCCTGAATGGCCGCCGCGCCGAAAAGCCCCTTCTCCCGCAAGGCGGAATTGCGACTGCGTAGACAGCGTCGCCCCACCCATTAAGATGCCCGCAACAAAAATATAAGCGGCAAGAAAACTCAAGAATACTTGGGAGAGGCGTCATGAAGTTCGGCATCTTCTATGAGCTGCAACTGCCACGGCCGTGGGTGGCCGGCGACGAGCTCAGCCTCTATCAGAACGCGCTCTCGCAGATGGAACTCGCAGACCAGCTCGGCTACGACCACGCCTGGGTTGTCGAGCATCACTTCCTCGAAGAATACTCGCACTCGCCTTCACCGGAATCCTTCCTCGCGGCCGCGAGCCAGCGCACCAGGAACATCCGGCTCGGCCACGGCATCCTCCAGCTCACCACCAACCACCCGGCGCGTGTTGCCGAGCGCGTCGCGGTGCTGGATCTGCTCTCCAACGGCCGCTGCGAATTCGGCATGGGCGAGAGCGCCTCCATCACCGAGCTCACGCCGTTCGGCCGCGACATGGAGACCAAGAAAGAGGTGTTCGAGGAGGCCGTCGCCGCGATCTTCCCGATGTTCAAGGACGCGGGAAGCGAGCATCACGGCAAGTATTTCGACATCCCCTTGCGCAACGTCGTGCCGAAACCGGTGCAGAAGCCGCATCCGCCGCTGTGGATGGCCTGCTCGCAACTACAGACCATCGAGCGCGCGGGACGGCACGGCTTTGGCGCGCTCGGCTTCCAGTTCGTCAGCGCGGATGCCGCGCATGCCTGGGTGCACGCCTATTACAACGCCATGACCAAGCGGCTCGCCAAGCTCGCCGACTACGAGATCAACCCGAACATGGCGCTGGTGTCGTTCTTCATGTGCGCGAAGACGGACGAGGAGGCCCGCGCCCGCGCCGACGGCGCCACCTTCTTCCAGTTCGCATTGCGCTTCTACGGCGCCTCGCAGAATCGCCAGCGTCCGGCGCCCTACACCGTCAACATGTGGGACGAGTACAACAAGTGGAAGCGCGACAATCCGGAGGCGCAGGAGGCGGCGCTGCGCGGCGGCCTGATCGGCTCGCCCGAGACGATCCGCAGGAAGCTGAAGCGCTTCCAGGGCTCGCACATCGACCAGGTCATTTTGCTCAACCAAGCGGGCAAGAACAGCCACGAGCACATCTGCGAATCGCTGGAGCTGTTCGGCCGCGAGGTGATGCCGGAATTCCAGAACGATCCGGCGCAGGCGGCCTGGAAGCAGGGCGTGATGAGCGGCGAGATCAAGCTGGAGGAAATCGACACGGAGGCCTTCACCGACCGCTACGGCAAGCTCGCGGTCAGCGTCGCGCCGGCGAAGGCGGCGGCGGGGTAGAGGCAGTCCCGTAGCGGTGGCATGGACCCCGGCTCTGCAGCGCACCGCTGATCCGGACGATGCTTCGCATCGCCGCGGAAGCGCTGCGCTGCGTCCGGGAGACCATTGATCGACGCGCTCTCTCTTGTCCCGGACGCGCTGCAACGCGTAGCGTTGCTGCGCAGAGCCGGGACCCAGAAGCTGCACATGAGCTGCAGGCTTCCGGCGCGTCGCCCTTGCTGATATCTTCCGCCAAAAGAACTTCGGCGGAGGATACCAATGCGGCCCCACGGCATGGCCTCAACTCCATCGGCCGGCGACATTACGCCCGCGGTGCTCGCCATCGGTCGCCCGGATTTCCCTGATGTCCTGATCGATACACTGCGCCGGCAGGCCGGCGTCGGGCATTGCATGGTGTTCGCGCTGAGCCGCGCGGGCGCCGCACACTGCCTGCTCGATGCCGGCAACATCCCGATCGGCGGCGATCTTGGCGCGGCCTATGCCGGCCAGTTCCACCAATCCGATCCCAACCGCGATGCGCTGTTCGAAGGCGAGGGCCGCGCGCCGCTCGTGCTGCCCGCCTTCGCGCCGCGCATGTACGGCGCCCGCTACCGCAAAATGTTCTTTGTGGATTCCGGCATCGTCGACAAATGCGCGACCGCGATCTGGGTCGACGACACCTGCTTCTACGTCAACTTCTATCGCATCGCGGTCCAGGGCCGCTTCAGCGACGCCCAGCGTGCGCGGCTTCAGGCCATCGCGCCGGCCATCAGTGCGAGCGTGGCACGCCATTTCCAGCACAGCTCGGCGGCGACGACCGAGCAGTCTCTCGCCGCGCTCTTCGCGACGCGCGCGCCGCTCGCCAGCCTCACCCCGCGCGAGCAGGACGTTTGCCGGCGCATCCTCTCCGGCTTCAGCTCCGAGGCGATCTCGCAGGCGCTCGGCATCAGCCTGCATTCGACCCTGACGTACCGCAAGCGCGCCTATGAGCGGCTCGGCATTTCCTCGCAGAGCGAGCTGTTTGCGATCGTGCTGCGCCTGCTCGCCGGCCCGCGCGGCCTGAACTAAGGGGCACTCCAGGCCCGCGAGTTCCTGCTTCCGAGAGCAAGGCGGACACGCAGCCCGCCCTCCGGGACTGTCGCTCTATGACCCCTTGTAGAGCGATATAACCAGAATCAGGTTTCAGTCTCCTTCAACCCAAACCCCCGCGTCACTCAGGGCGCTGAGAACGCGTTCAACGTCTTTGGGATCAAGTGTGCTGCTGTCACACAGCTGATTCAATTCATCGAAGGTAATCTTGCCGTTTCGTTCACCGATTTCGATCGCACGTCGAATGATTTCCGCCACGTTCATGTTCTCTCCGCTTCAGCAGCCTCTACTATACGGGAAGAGGGACGGGTCTGGTCCATAAGCGAACATCGAAGCTTCGTCCTGCACGGCTGCTGCCGGGATAGGGCCGGATCTCCGGCCCGGTGCCAAACCCGATGCGGACCTCGCCTCCGCGATCGATAAAGTTGGAACCAAATCGTAAAACCCGCCGAAGCGGAGCCCCTGTATTAGCTTTGAGATCTGCTAGCTCGATCGGAAGAGATGTCGACCACCATGTCTCGCGGCTCCCCAGCGACAGGACCTTCGCTCATCGATAGAATCGGGCTGTGGATGTCGAAAAGCCGCGTTGTCGACGGCCTCTGGATCGGATCTTTATCGGATGATCCCGAGCGAGCCCTGCAACGCGTCGAAGCCGCGCTGCGGCTGATCGAAAGGTTTGCTCCACTTCACTACCGGCGCATCAAGAAGAGTCTTTTTCGAATCTGGGTGCAATTGGTTCCGCACGGCGCCGGATGCTATCAGCATTCAATAAACGCCTGCCTGCTCGACGCGCGTGTCGTCGATTCTGAAAGCACGACGGTCGAATGGATCTCGTCCGCCATCGTACACGAGGCGACCCACGCAAGGCTCGAGAACTGGGGCATCCACTACTATGAAGCCGTCCGCCCCCGGATCGAGCGGATCTGCGCCAGAAGAGAGTTGGATTTTGCTCGGCGTCTGTCGGGCGTCGACGCGTTGCGAGAAGAGATCGCTTGGAGACTTGATTGGAGCCGTGAGGGGAGCACGCATTACACCGACCAGAATATGAGCCAGAGCATGGATCAGGGAATTGCGCAGACACTCCGTCATCTGGGAACGCCAGAATGGCTCATAACCCTCATGTTCAGGGTGAGAGATCTACGCGTTGGATTCCGCCGGTTCACGCGACGCATAGCGGGTGCTTTGGAGTGATGAACTCGGGTCCGAAACGAAGTGGGGCGGGTCTGGCGGGAAATCCTGACTAAAGCTCGGTGCCAGCTGGCGCGTCCGCACGAGACTCTCAGCAGAAATTAACGTTGCGCGACCAACATGCCCAACATGCATCCCGAACGGCTTCGTCAACTGCCTTATCTGGTTCACACCAACAGAGAGCTCGGCTTGATGCTGAGGGGTATCAAGCCGCTCGCGTATTTCATGGACATCATTGGCCAGGAGCCAGATATTTGCATTCGATATTGGCGCCTGTTCGACAGGCACGTCACTGAAGGTCGCTTGATAAGACGCGAGCTGATCGAAACATGTCCTGACGCGCCGCAGTTCGAATATCGGAGCCTCTTCTACACGTTGCCCGGCCATGAGTGGCAGGTTGATACCATGCTTGCACTCCTAAACGAACCCGGAGCATGGTCCGATGATCGCGAACGACGCTTTGGCGAATTGCTTGGTTACGAGAGTTGGCAGAACGACTATTGGCTGACGCATGGTCGGTCGCAGGCGGATGTCTCATCGACGCCGCCGTCGTCGGCCATTCGACTTGCGAAGACACGCCCTGAGGCTGCTTGTCCCAATCGCTGGGGACAGACGGCGCCTCCTGAAGCCGCTAACCTCGGTGGCGAACAGCAATGGAGCGAAGCTTGAGCACGGCGCCGCGCATCGACATCGACCCGGCCGCATTCTGGGCCGACCCCTATCCGATGCTCGCCAAGATGCGCAAGGAGGCGCCGATCGCCTTCGTGCCGCAGCTCGGCTCGACGCTGCTGACGAGCCGCGACGATATCTCGATCTCCGAGAAGCAGATCGACGTGTTCTCCTCGCATCAGCCTGCAGGCCTGATGAACCGGCTGATGGGCCACAACATGATGCGCAAGGACGGCGAGGCGCACCAGGTCGAGCGCCGCGCGATGTTTCCGACGGTGTCGCCGAAGACGGTCAAGGCGCACTGGAGCGGGCTGTTCCAGGCCCATGCCGATCGCATCATCGACGCGATCGCGCCCGGGCGGATCGATTTCATGCGCGAATTCGCGTTGCCGTTCTCCGGCGAATGCCTGAAGTCGATCACCGGCCTCACCAATATCGGCTTTGCCGACATGGACGCCTGGTCACAGGGCATGATCGAGGGCATCGCCAACTACAGCGGCGACGCAGCCGTCGAGGCGCGTTGCCATGCGGCGACGTCGGGTATCGATGCGGCGATCGACGACATCCTGCCGGTGATGCGCAAGCATCCCGACCAGAGCATCCTCGGCGTGCTCCTCGCGTCGGGCATGGCGATGGAGAGCGTGCGCGCGAACGTCAAACTCGCGATCTCCGGCGGTCAAAACGAGCCGCGCAAGGCGATCGCCGGCACGGTGTGGGCGCTGCTGACCCATCCCGACCAGCTCGATCTCGTGCGCAAGGGCGAGGTGTCGTGGCTCCAGGCGTTCGAGGAATACGCCCGCTGGATCTCGCCGATCGGCATGTCGCCGCGGCGCATCGCAAAGCCGTGGACGATCCGTGACGTCGCGTTCGAAACCGATGAACGCGTATTCCTCATGTTCGGCTCCGCCAACCGCGACGAGAAGCATTTTGAGCGCGCCGACCATTTCGACGTGCGGCGTGATACGGCCAAGAGCGTCGCATTCGGCGCGGGCCCGCATTTCTGCGCCGGAGCCTGGGCCTCGCGCGCCATGATTGCCGACGTCGCGCTACCGACCTTGTTCGCCCGTGCCGTCCGGCTCGAGATCGCCGACGACGAGCCGGTGCGGATCGGCGGCTGGGCGTTTCGCGGGCTGCAGAATCTGCCCGTGAGATGGCTGCATTAGGCCGGCAGGGACCGGTCCATCCGCAACGCCGCCATGATGCCATCCTGCCCCTGTTTTGCCCGACGAGTCAAGTCAAGTTCGGATAAACGTAAGTCATTGTTTTCGCACGCGCCGGCTACTGTGCATGGGGTTGTTTTCGCGATTTTTTAGTTTCTCGGTCAGGTAGGTGCGTTTTTCACATTCGCGTGCGGAAAAATATCCCCTGCGTTCGCTCCGTGGATTGAAAGATAATCATGCGCTCTGCCAACTGCGCAGTGCTTGCATCGCTATTTTTCCGCGCGTCTCGACACCTCCGATCAGCCGCACCATCATTCACGAACACGAATGAAGGACGGCCGCACGCGGCCTGGAGTGTCGGATGCAACGTCGGGACTTTCTCAAACTATCCGTTGGAACTGCGGCAGCCGCCGCATTCGCTTCAAGTGCCAAAGCACAAGGCGCGGTGAAGGGCATTCGTATCGGCTACCAGAAGACCGGCGTGCTGGTTATCACGCGTCAGCAGGCCGCCCTGGAAAAACATTTCGCGCCATTGGGCATCGACGTGAAATGGGTCGAGTTCTCGTCGGGACCTCCGATGATGGAGGCGATGAATGTCGGCAGCATCGATTTTGGCGCGGTCGGCGATTCCCCGCCGGTGTTCGCCCAGGCGGCGGGCGCGGCGATCGTCTATGCTGCCGGCCAGCCCATCACCAACGGGCAGGGCATCCTGGTGCCGAAGGACTCGTCGATCCGCGGCATCGCCGACTTGAAGGGCAAGCGCGTCGGCTTCACCAAGGGATCCAGCGCGCACAACATCGTGGTGCAGACGCTGGAGAAAGCGGGCCTCACCTACGCGGACATCACGCCGGTCTATCTGACGCCGCCGGATGCCGGGCCTGCCTTTGCCAATAGCAGCATCGAGGCGTGGGCGATCTGGGATCCTTACTTCGCGATCGGCGAGACCAAGCAGGGCGGCCGCATCCTGATCAATGCGTGCGACGTCACCAAGACCAATTCCTTCTTCATCGCCAATCGCGATTTCGCCAGGAATCACGGCGCCATCCTGCAGCAGATCATCGATGTGACGACCGCGGCTGGCAAATGGGCCGAACAGCACCGCGACGAGGTCGCCAAATCGCTCGCCACGATCACCGGCGTCCCGTTGGACATCCAGACCCTCGCCGCCAAGCGCGCGAATTTCGTGGTCGGCCCGGTCACCGACGACATCGTCACGACCCAGCAGGGCGTCGCCGACCGCTTCCACAAGCTCGGCCTGATCCCGAAGCCGATCGTGATCCGCGACATCGTCTGGCGCAACCCGGCAGCGTGATCGTGCCCACCAATTTCCCCATTTCAAAAGGTTTGAACATGAGGCGTATCGTTCAACGCGTATTCGCAGCCATCGTCATATCGATCGGCATCGTCGCTGCCGCGGTCGGAACGACGTACGGCTAGTCATCGGAGCACCTCCATGAGCAACGCCAACATCCTCTGGTTCCTGCCGACCCACGGCGACGGCCGTTATCTCGGCACCGGCACCGGCGGCCGCGAGGTCAATTTCAACTATCTGCGCCAGATCGCGCAGGCCGCCGACCAGCTCGGCTATTTCGGCGTGCTGCTGCCGACTGGGCGATCTTGCGAAGATTCCTGGATCGTCGCCTCCTCGGTCGCGCCGTTCACCGAGCGGCTGCGCTATCTCGTGGCGGTCAGGCCGGGCCTGCAATCGCCGAGCGTGGCCGCGCGCATGACCGCGACGCTCGACCGCATCACCAATGGCCGGCTCCTGGTCAACGTCGTCACCGGCGGCGATCCCGTCGAGAACAAGGGCGACGGCATCTTCCTCGGCCATGACGAGCGCTACGAGGTCACCCGCGAGTTCCTCAGCGTCTACAGCGAACTGCTCGCCGGCAAGACCGTCAATGTCGAGGGCAAGCACATCCATGTCGAAGGCGGCAAGCTGCTGTTTCCTCCGGTGCAGTCGCCGCGTCCGCCGCTCTATTTCGGCGGCTCGTCGGATGCCGGCATCGACGTCGCCGTCGACACCGTCGACAAATATCTGACCTGGGGCGAGCCGCCGGCCTTGGTCGCGGAGAAGATCGCGAAGGTGAGGGAGGTGGCCGCCGCACGCGGTCGAAAACTATCCTTCGGCATCCGGCTCCACGTGATTGTTCGAGAGACCAATGACGCGGCCTGGCGTGCGGCCAATGAGCTGATCAAGCATGTCAGCGACGAGACCATCGCGGCCGCGCAGAAGAACTTTGCGCGGATGGATTCCGTTGGCCAGCAGCGCATGGCGCAGCTCCATGGCGGCAAGCGCGACAAGCTCGAGATCGCCCCGAACCTGTGGGCCGGTGTCGGCCTCGTGCGTGGCGGCGCCGGCACGGCGCTGGTCGGCGACGCCCAGACGGTCGCGGCCCGCATCAAGGAGTATCAGGACATCGGCATCGATACCTTCATCATGTCGGGCTACCCGCATCTGGAGGAAGCTTATCGTTTCGCCGAGCTGGTGTTCCCGCTGCTCTCGCTGGAGCAGCCCAGCAACGTGACCAAGCTTCACTTCAACGGCGGTCCTTTTGGTGAAACGGTCGGCAGCGACTTCCGTCCGCAGCAGAAGGTGTCGCAATCATGAGCCTGATCGACAGCGTTTCGCTTCCCCGTAGTTTGCGCCTGCCGCGCGTGGACGGCCTGGTCCAGTGGATCGTGCCGCTCGCCATCATCGCGATCTGGCAGGTCGCCAGCGTCACCGGCTTCGTGCCGACGCGGGTGCTGCCGGCGCCGAGCGACGTGTTGCTTGCGGGATGGAAGCTGCTGCTCTCCGGCGAGCTCGCGCGCAACATCTGGGTCTCGTTCTGGCGCGCCTCGATCGGCTTCCTGATCGGCGGCAGCATCGGCTTTGCCTTCGGCCTCGCCAACGGCCTGTCACAGCTCTCGGCCAAGCTCACCGACACCACGCTGCAGATGGTGCGCAACGTGCCGCATCTGGCGCTGATCCCGCTGGTCATCCTGTGGTTCGGCATCGATGAGAGCGCGAAGCTGTTCCTGGTGGCGCTCGGCGTGTTCTTCCCGATCTACCTCAACACGCTGCACGGCATCCGCACCGTCGACCCGCAGCTGATCGAGATGGGCCGCATCTACGGCATGACCGACGGAGAGTTGTTCCGCCGGGTGATCTTCCCGGGCGCGCTGCCCTCGATCTTCGTCGGCATCCGTTTTGCGCTCGGTATCATGTGGCTGACCCTGATCGTCGCCGAGACCATCGCGGCGTCCTCGGGCCTCGGTTACATGGCGATGCAGGCGCGCGAGTTCATGCTGATCGACGTCGTTGTGCTCTCGATCCTGATCTACGCGCTGCTCGGCAAGCTCGCCGACAGCGCCTCCCGCGTGCTGGAGCGCCTGACGCTCTCCTGGCACCCCGCTTATTGGAAACGCTGAGCAGACATACTGGGAATCACATGCAGACTGCCCTTCGTACCTCCCTTCCGGACACCGAACTCGCAACCCGCGCCAATTTCGCGCCTCACGCCCGCGTGGTGCGCGAGGAGCGCCCGGTGCAGACCTCCGGCCTGCCGCTCAGCATCCGCGGCCTGCGCAAATCCTACGGCGACAACGAGGTGCTGCGCGGCATCGACCTGCACATCCCCGCCGGCCAGTTCGTCGCCATCGTTGGCAAAAGCGGCTGCGGCAAGAGCACGCTGCTGCGCCTTATCGCGGGCCTGGAGAAGTTCGATGCCGGCAGCATCTCGCTCGGCGACGCCGTGAAGCCCGAGGATATCCGCGTGATGTTCCAGGAGCCTCGGCTGTTGCCCTGGGCCCGCGTTCTCTCCAATGTCGAGGTCGGCCTCGGCCGCGATCGCGCCTCTTCCGACGCGCATTCACGCGCGGAGAAGGCGCTCACTGAGGTCGGGCTGACCGACAAGCGCGACCAGTGGCCATCGATACTGTCGGGCGGCCAGAAGCAGCGTGTAGCCCTTGCCCGTGCGCTGGTCTCGCGCCCCCGTGTGCTCGCCTTCGACGAGCCGCTTGGCGCGCTGGATGCGCTGACCCGTATCTCGATGCAGCGGTTGCTGGAGCGCGTCTGGCGCGACCAGGGCTTTACCGCGATCCTGGTGACCCACGATGTCGCCGAGGCGGTCGCGCTGGCCGACCGGGTGCTGGTGATCGAGGAAGGGCGGATCGCCCACGACGTCGTGGTTAACACGGCCCGGCCCCGCCAACGCGGCTCGGCCGAGCTCGCGGGTCTCGAAGGCTCGATCCTGAGCCACCTTTTGTCGGCGGACGATCGTACCTAGATAGACAGGGACCCCGGCTCGGGGACGATGCCATGAATGTAGTGCCCCGCGATCTCATGACCCAAACTGTCGTCTCCTCCGCCGATTTCCGCGGCGCCATGCGCCACCTGACCGGCGGCGTCAGCGTCATCACCGCCGGACGGGGCAAGGACATCACCGGCATGACGGTCACCTCGGTCAGCTCGTTCTCGGTCGATCCGCCGACGCTGATCGTCAGCATCAATCGAGACGCCTCCTCCTTCCCGCTGATCCGCCGCTACGGTGCCTTCGGCGTGAACATCCTCGCGGCCGATCAGCTCGATGTCGCCGAGCGCTTTGCTGGCAAGGGCGGACTTAAGGGTGCCGATCGTTTCGCTGGCGCCAGATGGGTGACGGCGGTCTCCGGTGTTCCGCTGCTGGTCGGCGCATTGTCCGCCGTCGATTGCGAGGTCGAGGAGCTCATCGAGCGCCATTCGCACGGCATCGTCATCGGGCGAGTGCGAGACGTCAAGAATTCGACCCGCAATGCTGCGTTGGCCTATTGGCACGGTCAGTACGTGGCGGTGGATCAGGACGAAGACGCGGTCAGGCTCGCGGACGTCAGCGTTCCCACCCACGTCCGCCGCGGCATTTGATCGCCGCCGGCGATGGGCCGTGCAGGCTGGCCTTTTCCCCGTCATCGCTCTAGAAGCGCTGCCTGAGCCTCCCGCCGGGACAGCAATGGAGCGCAATGATGAAACGCGTCGCGACCTGGGCCTTCTACGCGGTCGGCGCGCTCGCGATCGCCTATCTCGCGCTCTACGCCTATGCGATGTTCAGCGGTCATCCGATCGTGCCGGGCGACCCCATCCAGATCTTCCGCAGGCCGGATGCGCCGAGCTATTCGTGAGGAGATTTGTAGGGTGGGTTAGCGAAGCCTAACCCACCACTGTCTGTCTCCGCCGAAGCCAACAGAGGTGGGTTACGCCTGCGGCTAACCCACCCTACAAAGTCATCCCCGCAAAATCGCCAGCGCCAGCGCCTGTGCGCGCGGCACGATGCTGTCGAGCTCGAGATATTCCTCTGGCGTGTGCGCAAGCCCGCCGACCGGGCCGAGGCCGCAGATGGTCGGCGTTCCGACCGCGGCGGTGAAGCCGGAATCGGCGCAGCCGCCGGAGAACTCGCCCTGAAGCGTCGTGAGGCCGGCCTGCCTTGCGGCGGCCTGATAGTTCTCGAACAGCGCCTTTGAATCGGCGCTCTGCACCACCGGCACGAACTCGCCTTTGACCGTCAGCGTCGCGCTGGTACCGGGCACGTAAGGTGTCGCGATGATCGTCTCGATCGCCGCCATCACCCTCGCGCGGTCCGCCGGATCGACGTAGCGCAGGTCAATCTGTCCTTCCGCGTAAGGCGCCGTGGTGTTGACGGATTGCCCGCCCGAGACGAGACCGACATTGAGCGTGATGCCCCTGTCGAGATCGGTCAGCGCGTGGATATGAACGATCTTGTGCGCGAGCTCGCCGATTGCACTGACGCCGGCGGCGAAATTGGCGCCGGAATGCGCGGCTTTGCCGGTAATGGCGACATGCATGAAGATGCCGCCCTTGCGGCCGGTGACGATATTGCCGGTCGGACGGCCCGGCTCGGAATTGAACACGGCGCGCGCGGCGCGTCCTTCGCGCTCGATCACGGGCCGCGAGGAGGGTGAACCGATTTCCTCGTCTGAGGTGATCAGCAGCTTGATCGGGTGCGGGTTGCCGCCGAATTTGTGAAAGGCGGTTGCCACGAACATGTTCATGACGACGCCGGACTTCATGTCGGCAACACCAGGACCATAGGCGCGCGTACCGTGGATCGTGAACGGACGCCGTCCGGCCTCGCCCTTGCCGAACACGGTGTCGCGATGCCCCATCAACAGCACCGGCTTCTCGTTGCTGCCGGGCTTTGCGACTTCGGCGTGGATGGCATCGCCGAATGTGGCGTGGCTTTCGCGCCGGAACGGAATGCCGTGCTCGGCGAAATGCTGCTCGAACCGCGCCCCGACCGCATCGACGCCTTCCTTGTCATAGGATCCGGAATCGATGTTCACGACATCGCGCAGCAGGTCGATCATCGCCTGCCGCTGCGACGCCAGCCAATCCGTGATTTGAGCTTGAGACATGTTCACCCTCGCGTGGTTCTCGGTGGCGCTTATAGGGCTTTGCGGGGGCTTGACCTAGTCGGAGAATGCGGTGCGGCCATGTCGCAGTCTGCGGGTTTGATGCACGCTGCCTCCCCAACGTCGTCCTGGCGAAAGCCAGGACCCATACCGCGGAATCTGTCGACGGAGGGTGGTAGGAGTACCGAACGACGAATCTTCGCCAACGCCCCTTGGGGTAATGGGTCCTGGCTTTCGCCAGGACGACATTGAGAGTCTGGAGGCTGTCTGCACTTCACCTACAAAAATGCCCGGGACCAGCCCCGGGCATTCGCAGTCTCAATGTTCGGCAGGAGCGCCTACGCCCCCACCATCGGCATGCGCGGATATTCACCCGGGGTGCCGGCTGGCGTGATCGGAATGCCGCCGTCGGAATATTCGTTGAGCTTGTTGCGCAAGGTGCGGATCGAGATGCCCAGGATGTTGGCGGCATGGGTTCGGTTGCCGAGGCAGTGCTTCAGCGTCTCCAGGATCAGGTCGCGCTCGACGTCAGCGACGGTGCGGCCGACCAGTGCCCGCGTCACCTGCTCGGCGGCCATGGTGGCATGCGCCACGGCCGGTGCGGTCTTGGCGAGGTCGAGGCGGTCGCCGTCGGGCGTGAGGATCGCATCGGCACCGATCTCGTCGCCCTGCGCCATCAGGACCGAACGGTGCATGGTGTTTTCGAGTTCGCGGACGTTGCCCTGCCAGCGGTTGGTGGAGAGCACACGCCGCGCTTCCGCCGAGATCGGGCGCATCGGCACGCCGTTGGCTTCGGCGTATTTCTTCACGAAGTGCTGGGCGAGCTCGAGAATGTCGGCGGGACGCTCGCGCAGCGGCGGGATCTTCAGGTTCACGACGTTGAGTCGGAACAAGAGGTCCTCGCGGAACGTCCCTTCGCGCACCGCATCCACCAGGTTGCGGTTCGAGGTTGCGATGATGCGGATGTCCACCGGGACGGGCTTGGTGCCGCCGACACGGTCGATCACGCGCTCCTGGATGGCGCGGAGCAGTTTCGATTGCAGGCGGACGTCCATCTCCGAGATTTCGTCGAGCAGCAGCGTGCCGCCGGTTGCCTCCTCGAACTTGCCGATACGACGGGCGATCGCGCCGGTAAAGGCGCCCTTCTCGTGGCCGAATAGCTCGGACTCCAGCAGATGCTCGGGGATCGCGGCGCAGTTGATCGAGATGAACGGGCGCTTGGCACGGGCCGAGCGGGTGTGGACGTATCGAGCCAGCACTTCCTTGCCTGTCCCGGATTCGCCGGTGATCATCACCGAAGCGTCCGAGCCTGCGATCTGCTGGGCGAGCTTGATCACCTTGGCCATCGCCTCGTCGCGATAGACCAGCTCGCGGGAATCGTTGGCGACGGCAGCCAGCACCGCTGCGATCAGCTCCGGGTCCGGCGGCAGCGGGATGTATTCCTTGGCGCCGGCATGGATCGCGGCGACCGCGGCGCGGGCGTCGTTGGTGATGCCGCAGGCGACGATCGGCGCGTGGATGTGTTCGGCCTCGAGCCGCATCACGAGGTCGCGGATGTCGAGGGCGACGTCGACCAGCAGCAGGTCGGCGCCCTTGCCGCTGCGCAGCACGCGCATCGCCTGTTCGTTATCCTCGGCGTGGGTCACGGTGGCGCCGTTCGCCATCGCGATCTTGGTGGCGGTGGTGAGCTGGCCCTTCAATGTGCCAACGATGAGAAGCCGCATGTCAGTCTCCTGTGGTCGCGCTGCCGCGCGTCGTCGCTTTAGGCGCGTTCAGTCTTGATGATTTCGGTCATGGTCACGCCGAGCTTGTCCTCCACCAGGACGACTTCGCCGCGGGCGACCAGCTTGTTGTTGACGTAGATGTCGATGGCCTCGCCGACGCGTCGGTCGAGCTCGAGCACGGTCCCGGGTCCGAGCTTCAACAGCTCGCTGACGTCCATCTTGGAGCGGCCCAGCACCGCCGAAACCTGCACCGGCACGTCGAACACGGCCTCGAGGTCGGCGGCGGCGCGCGTCGCATATTCGTCCTCGTTGTAGCCGACGTCGGTGCCAGTAGGCGGCATCGGGCCGTTGAGGTCGGGCAGCGGGACCTGTCCGTCAGTGTCGCTCATGATTTAACTCCCCCTGCGGGACGCAACATAGCGTCCCACCATTTCGTCGATCTTGGCCGCGATGGCGGCGCGCTCCAGCACGACGCCGCCATCGGCCCATTCGATCCGGCAGTCGCCGGTGGCAATCTCCGGCTCGGCCAGAATCACCAGCCGGCCTTCGAAGCCGTTCTGCCTGGCCAGCCGCTCGATGTTCTCGCGCGCGGAATCGTAGAGCGCGTCGTTGATGCGGACGACGAGATGCGGCGTCGCGACCAGATGCGAGAAGCAGTCCTTGACCAGCGCGACGATCTCGCCGAGCGGCTCGGCGGCGACCAGATCGGCGCACAGCTTGCGCGCCACCGCGACCGCGACGTCGACCGCCTCGGTCTCCATCTTGGATTCGATGTTGCCGATGCCCGAGGCGATGCCCCGGATGGCGATGTTGATCTCTTCCATGGCGAGCGCGACACGGCGGTCGCTCTCGGCCTTGGCCTCGCGCTGGCCGGCGGCGAAGCCGTCCTGATAGGCGCGCGCCTCGGCTTCCGCGACCTTCTGGGCTATCTCGGCCGCGGTTGCGGCCTTCTCGCGCGTCCGGTCGGGCGCTGCGAAGTCGTTGTCGAACAGGAATTTTGCCGGAGCGGCCATCAATACACCAGCTCGTCGTCGGCGCGGTTCTTGGTCAGCATGATCTCGCCTTTGGCGGCGAGATCCTTGGCGAGGTTGACCAGCAGCGCCTGGGCCTCGTCGACGTCGCGCAGGCGGACCGGACCCATCGCCGCCATGTCATCCTGGAGCATTTTTGCCGCACGCGACGACATGTTGCCGAAGAAGAAATTGCGGACGTCCTCGTTGGCGCTCTTGAGCGCGACGCCGAGCTTGTCCTTGTCGACGTTGCGCATCAGGGTCTGGGCGGAGCCGGAATCCAGCTTCACGAGGTCGTCGAAGGTGAACATCAGCGCCTTGATGCGCTCGGCCGATTCGCGGTTGTCCTCTTCCAGCGAGGTGATGAAGCGGGTTTCGGTCTGGCGGTCGAAATTGTTGAAGATTTCCGCCATCACCTCGTGGGCGTCGCGTCGGCGGGTCTGTGACAAATTGGACATGAATTCGGTGCGCAGCGTCTTCTCCACGCTCTCGATCACCTCCTTCTGCACCGCCTCCATCTTCAGCATGCGGTTGACGACGTCGAGCGCCAGATCCTCGGGGAAGATGCCAAGCACGCGCGCGGCGTGTTCCGGCTTCAGCTTCGACAGCACGACCGCGATGGTCTGCGGATATTCGTTCTTGAGATAATTGGCGAGCACCTCTTCCTGCACGTTAGAGAGCTTCTCCCACATGTTACGGCCGGCCGGGCCGCGGATTTCGTCCATGATGCCGTTGACGCGCTCGGGGGCCAAATATTGCTGGAGCAGCCGCTCGGTGGCGTCGAAATTGCCCATCAGCGCGCCGGAGGCCGACATGCGCGAGACGAATTCGAGCAGCATGTCCTCTACGGTGTCGACCTCGACGGTACCGAGCGTCGACATTTCCAGAGAAAGCTGGCGCACCTCGTCGTCGTCGAGCAGCGACCAGATCTTGCCGCCATATTGCTCGCCGAGCGCCAGCATCAGGATCGCGGCGCGCTTCGGCCCCGCCACCGCGTCGACCTTCGCGCCTCCGCGGCTGCCGGCACGCTGACCGAGCGTGGAGATCACGCTGGTGATGTCGTTGGAATTGGCGTTTTGCAGGGCCGCGGCCATGTCAGATCACTTCTCGATTATTTCGTGGGTTCGGTCAGCCATTGGCGGATGATGGCGACGGTCTCGTTGGGATTGCGCTCGGCGAGTTCGCCGACACGATGGACGGATTGGGCATGGACCTGGCCCTGGACGGTGGCGACGTCGATCGCGCTCGCGGCGCCGCTCGGCAGGAGCGGCTGGCTGGCGGGCGCGGCCTCGTCGCTCGCCGGACCGGTGAGGACGCCGGAGATGGCGGCCGCGACTTCGTCCGATGCCAGGATGCGCTTGACCAGCGGCCGGATCACCAGGAACAGCACGACCAGGCCGAGCAGCATCATCACGCCGAGCTCGACGAAGTACATGACGTCGTCCTTGGTGAACTGGAGCATGCCCAGCAAGCCGCTCGGCTCCGCGATCGGGGTGGTGGAGGGGGCGTCGGCAAAGCGCAGATTGACGACCTCGACCTGGTCGCCGCGCTTCTGGTCGAAGCCGATCGCCGAGCGCACCAGCGTGGCGATGCGGTCGAGCTGCTCCTTGGTGCGGTCCTGGTAGGCCAGATCGCCCTTGTCGTTCTTGGAGTAGATGCCGTCGACCAGCACCGCGACCGAGATGCGGTTGACCCGGCCGGCCTCGGTCACCTCGGTCTTGGTGGTGCGGGAGATCTCGTAATTGTTGGTCTCTTCGCTCTTCTTGCTCTGGTCCTTGGCCGCGACGCCGCCGTTCTGCTGGTTGCCCGGCAACTCGTTGTTGACGGTGACCTGGCCGTTGTTGTCGGCGGTCATGCTCTGCTCTTCGCGGGTCTGGGTCGAGCGCAGCACGCGGCCTTCGGGATCGTACTTGTCCGAGGTCTGGGTGATCTTGTTGAAGTCGAAATCGGCGGAGAGCTGGACCCGGGCGCGCCCCGTCCCCACCACGGAGGAGACGATGTCCTCGACTTGCTTGCGCATCCGCTTCTCGAAGGCGGTGCGGCGCTCGTCGCCCATCGCCTGCTCCGGATCGGTCTGGGCGCCGTCGGCGAGCAGCTGCCCGGTCTCGTCGACGATCGAGACCCGCTGCGGCTTCAGCCCGTTCACGGCAGAGGCGACGAGGTGGCGGATGGCGCGGATCTGCTGGGCTTCCAGCGCGCCGCGGACCCGCACCACGATCGAGGCCGACGGCTCCGGCGCCTCGCGCGAGAACAGCGGGCGCTCGGGCAGCACCAAATGGACGCGGGCGGCCTGGATGCGGTCGATGGCGCGGATGGTGCGGGCGAGCTCGCCTTCCAGCGCGCGGAGATGGTTGATGTTCTGGACGAAAGAGGTGGTGCCGAGCGCATCCGACTTGTCGAACACCTCGTAGCCGACCCCGCCGCCCTTGGGCAGGCCGCCCTCGGCGAGCTTCATCCGCAGGCGGGTGACCTTGTCCTTGGGCACCATGATGATGGTGCCCTCGTTGCGCAGCTCGAACTGGATGCCCTGGCGCTCCAGGTCCTTGATGATGCCCGAGGAGTCCTCGACGCTGAGGTCGGTGAACAGCGTCGTCATCTGCGGCGTGGTGACGCGCATGATGACGAACGCAAAGAAGCCGACGAGCGCGGCGGTGACCGCGATCATCGCCCCGAACCGGGCGGCTCCGATACCCTTCAGAAAGTCCGCAAGACCTTGCAAGCAACCGCCCCGACAGATTCGGCTGCTTTCACAGGAAAGGCCGACTGGGCAATTATTGCCTAGGTGATGGTTTCGATATGGTTAACGAAGGTTAAGAGCTGCGACAAAAGTAGCGCCAAAACGAAACATGAAAAAAATCGGCCTCGCAAGGCGAGGCCGATTTTCGTCAAAAGCCGCAGATTTCCGGATTGCCTACTGGCGATATTGTTGGATACGGGTGGTGCGAAGTCCCGCCAGACCATGCTGGTCGATCGAAAACTGCCAGGAGAGGAATTCGTCAACCGTCAGGGTATAACGGCTGCAGGCCTCCTCAAGGGAGAGAAGACCGCCACGGACTGCGGCGACGACCTCGGCCTTGCGGCGGATGACCCAGCGTTTGGTGCCGGGTGCAGGCAGATCCGCAATCGTCAACGGACTACCGTCCGGCCCGATGACGTATTTTACCCTCGGGCGATGGGGTTCTGTCATGGCGTACTCACAAACTCTCAACCACTGAACTCACTCAGGAACCCTACGCCCGCCGACTTAAAAATCCGCTAAGCCTAAGGCTTCAATACAATTCTCGTTGAAAATGGCTGGAACGCAGCCGTCTCGACCGGCGGGACGGTGCGTCCGGGCGGGCCGAGGGGGGTGTTCGTAAATACTTTACTAACGAAAGAGGCCTGCGGGGGTGTCGCACGGCCCTCAACGTCGTCCTGGCGAACGCCAGGACCCATTACCCCAGCGCGAAGTTTGGCGAAGACTCGGAGTTACTTCCTCGCGCCAAAACGACTTTCGGTGGCGATGGGTCCTGGCTTTCGCCAGGACGACACAGCGGCATTCCGCCTTTAATTGCTGGCCGTCGCGATGATGCTCTTGACCTGGCTCATCGTGTAGCTGGCGCCATCGATGGTCAGCAGCGGCGGCGACTGGGTCAGGTCCACGGATGACACCGTGCCCTGCACCTGCGCGGCGATGCCGACATTGTTGTTGGCGACGTCCTTGCCCGTGGCCGAGATCGTGTACTTGCCGTCGGGCCATTGCGTGCCGTCATTGCCCATTCCGTTCCAGGTGAACGGAACGTCGGTGCCCGCGCCGGCGGTGTATTTGCCGGTGAACACGGTCTGGCCGCTGGCATTGGCGACGGTGATGTCGACGGTGGCGTCGCTGGGCACGTTGAGATGCCAGGTTGCCGACGAGTTGGTCATGCTTGCGGTCGTGCCGTCGACCAGGGCGGTCTTGCCGACGAAGCCGAGCGCCTGGGTCGCCTGCGTGGTCTGTTGCAGGGTGACGAGCTGGGACAGCGAGTCGTTGGTCTTGAGCTGCTGCTCGACGCCGGCGAACTGCACCAGCTGCTGTGTGAACTGGTTGGTGTCCAGCGGATCGAGCGGGTTCTGGTTCTGCAGCTGCGTCGTCAGCAGCGTCAGGAAGGTCTGGAAGTTGCCGGCCAGCGTCGCGCCGGTGCTCGAGCCCAGGCTTGGGTTCGACGAGGATTTGGGCAGGTCGGTCGTGCCGGAGACGACGGACGGGGCGGTGGCGGCATTCGTGGTAGTCATGATCGAATACTCCTCACACTCTGATATCGACGCCGCTGCTCGATCCGAGCATGCGGCCGTAGCTGCGCCCGACCGGGGCTGCGGGAACTGCGTCGTCGTCGCTGACGATCAACCGGCGGGCATTGCCGCCATTGTCGTTGTTTTGGCCGGAGTTCTGCCCCGACGAGTTCTGGTCGCGCAGGCTGAAGGACAGCCCGTTGCTGCCGGTCTTGAGGCCGGCATCGTCGAGCGCGCGCTGCAATTGCGGCGCGTCCTGCCGCAGCATCTGCAGCGTCTCCGGCTTCTCGACGGTGAGATGCGAGGTGACCTGGCCGTTGCGGTCGACATTGATGCGGACGTCGATGCGGCCGAGGTCGAGCGGATCGAGGCTGATGTCGAACCGGGTCTTGCCCGCGCGCGCGGCGGCGGCAATTTCGATCGGCACGCCGCTGATCGGAATGGCCGTATTGGTGGCCGCGGTCGCCGTGAGCGTCGCGGTCGAAGCGGTCGCGGCCGAAGTCGTATTGGTCAGCGACGCCTGCACGGCCGAGGCCGCCTGCGCGCTGGTGTCGGTGGTGGGGACAGCGACCTGCGTGCCGGCATGGGCATGATTGGTTGTCGTCGCCGGTGCCGCATCGGCGGTGCGGTCGGAAGTCCCAGCCTTGGCGTCGGCCGCGTTCGCATCGATGGACGGCTTGTCCGGTTGCGGATGCGCCGTGGTGGCGGACGCTGCTGTCGCCGAGGTCTGCGCGGCGTTCGCCTTGCCGGTGTCCTGGCCGATATTGGAGACGTCACCCGCGCCGTGCGCAAGGGCTGCGGCCTTGAACGAGGTTTTTGGCGTGCCCTGGTCGACCGCGGCGATCAGGCCGCCATTGGTCTTGGCATCGGTCGCGGTCGAATCGGTCGTCCCGGTCGCGGCATCGGCCAGCGTCGCCGAAGTGTCGGCATCGACCTTGGCACTTGCGGTCTTGGCGCTCTTGTCGCCCGGCGTCGCGGTATCGGTCTTGGGGCCGGCGATCTGCGCCGCGATGGACGCGCTGGCGGCGATGCCGGCGGCGGCAATCGTCAGCGGCGAGGAGGCGGAGCCGGCGGCCTGGTTCGTAGCCGCGTTCGGATCGGCCGGCACGGCCACGACGAGTGCGTTTGGATCGGGCACAGCGGCGGCCTGCGTCGCGTCAATCTGCGCGGCCGCGACGGCGTCAACGGCGGCAAGGCTGCCGTCGGCCTTGTCCCCCTTGGTCTCGTCGGACTTGTCCGCAGACTTGTCGGCCGATTTGGCGTCGGACGCCTCCGGCTTGTCCTTGGTCTTGCTATCAGCCTTGGCCGCATCAGCCGTCGTATCGTTCTTGGCGTCGCTCTTGGCGTCGTTCTTGATGTCGTTTTTGGCGGACGCGGAATTGTCAGTGTCGTCGCTGGCCTTGCTCTGCGAGGGCTTGTCGGTCGCCGAGCGATCGCGCGGGCTCCTGTCCGAGGCGGAGGAGGATGAATCGGTCCGGCGCGGGGAGTCCTGCGCGGAGGACGCCGCGCTGTCGCTGATCGCCTGGGTGTTGCTGTCCACCAGCGAGCCGAACGAGTCGTTGGCGGAGTTCTCTTTCGGCGCTTGCGACCGGGCAGGCTTTTGCTGCGCGCTTGGGACTTGCACGCTTGCCACGACATCTGACGTACGACCGACCACAGGCAACCCCTTGGAAACATCTTCGCCATGAGAGGGAGCAAGGAGCGGGCCATCCTCGCGCTGAGTAATTTTATTTAGTGAAATCAATGGTTTGATGATTTGGCGTCCCCGCCCCAGGGCCTCTCGAAGGCCCGCCATTTCTGCCTCCTCGGCAAGAATTGCCGTAAACCTTGCGGGGTCCGTGATTGCTTCACCGGAAGGCCGCCTATATTAAAGAGACAGCTCTCAACCGCTTTCGACCGGGCAGGCCGTGCCCTTCGGGAACTCTCAGTTCCCGGGGATCGCCGATGTCCCGCCGGAAGCACCCAGCGGATCGCCCAACGCCGCCGTCCACAACGCTTTAAGGCCCATGCTCAACAGTCTGGATCTCGAAGGCCGTCCTGAGGATACCAGGGTCGTCGTTGCCATGTCGGGCGGCGTCGATTCATCGACGACGGCTGCGCTTTTGAAGGCGGAAGGCTACGACGTCGTCGGCATCACGCTGCAGCTCTACGACCATGGTGCTGCGACCCATCGCAAGGGCGCCTGCTGTGCCGGCCAGGACATCCACGACGCCCGCGATGTCGCGGCCAAGCTCGGCATTCCCCATTACGTGCTCGACTACGAGGACCGCTTTCGCGAATCCGTCATCGACAATTTCGCCGACAGCTACGCGCTCGGCGAGACGCCGGTGCCGTGCATCGAGTGCAACCGCTCGGTCAAGTTCCGCGACCTCTTGAAGACCGCGCGCGAATTGGGCGCCACCGCGCTCGCCACCGGCCATTACGTCGCCTCGCGTCGCCGCGACGACGGCTCGCGCGCGCTGGTGTGTGCCGCCGACGCTGATCGCGACCAGAGTTACTTCCTGTTCGCGACCACGCAGGAACAGCTCGATTATCTGCGCTTTCCGCTCGGCGACATGACCAAGCCCGAGACGCGCGAGCTGGCGCGGCGCTTCGGTCTTGCCGTCGCCGATAAGCACGACAGCCAGGACATCTGCTTCGTGCCAACCGGGCGCTACACCGATATCATCACCCGCCTGCGGCCGAACGCGATGGACCCCGGCGACATCGTCGATCTCGACGGCCGCGTGCTCGGCCGTCACAACGGCATCGCCAATTTCACCATCGGCCAGCGCCGCGGCCTCGGCATCGCAGCCGCCGCGCCGCTGTTCGTGGTGCGGCTGGAGGCCGCCAACCGCCGAGTCGTCGTCGGCCCGCGCGAGGCGCTGAAGATGCATCGCATCAGCTTGCGCGACGTCAACTGGATTGGCGATGGCGACATCGACTGCGCCATCGGCAATGGACTCGAAATGTTCGTGCGCGTGCGCTCGACCCGCGCGCCCCAGCCGGCGTGGCTGCGCGGCGCAAACGGCCATTACGAGGTCGAGCTCGTCGCCGGCGAAGAGGGCGTTTCGCCGGGCCAGGCCTGCGTGTTCTACGACGCACCTGGCGGCCAGGCCCGCGTGCTCGGCGGCGGCTTCATTCAAAGCGCCGCCGCGAAGGCCGCAAGCAGCACGACGAGGCCGCTCGCAGAAGCGGTCCGCGGCTAAAAAAATATATAGGGCAGGGGCATGGCAGCAGACATCTCGCGGGCCGGGGTCGAGAAGGCCTATGGCCGCTGGGCGCCGGTCTACGATCTCGTGTTCGGCAAGGTGTTCGACGCCGGCCGGCAGTCGACCATCGCCGAGGCCGACCGTATCGGCGGCCGTATCCTCGACGTCGGCGTCGGCACCGGGCTTTCGCTGTCGGATTATGCGCGCACCACAAAAATCTGCGGGGTCGACATCTCCGAGCCGATGCTTCGCAAGGCGCAATCGCGCGTGCGTGCGCTGCGCCTGAGCAATGTCGAGGTGCTCTCGGTGATGGACGCGAAGAATCTCGCCTTCCCCGGAAACTTCTTCGACGCGGTGGTCGCGCAATACGTCATCACCGCCGTGCCGGATCCGGAGGGCACGCTCGACGAGTTCGTGCGCGTCTTGAAGCCCGGCGGCGAGCTGATCCTGGTCAATCACATCGGCGCCGAAAAGGGTTTGCGCAAACTCTCCGAACTCGCGTTTGCGCCCTTGGCCCGCCGCCTCGGCTGGCGCCCGGAGTTTCCGTGGGCCCGCCTGGTCGTCTGGGCCGCAAAGCACGGCGGCGTTACGCTGGCGGAGCGCCGCCCGATGCCGCCGATGGGGCACTTTTCGTTGATCCGCTACCTCAAATCGTAATGTTCGGGGGTGGGAACAGGGCGCGCGCCCCGCGCGTTTCCCTCCCATGCGCACCACATCGAACATCATTCTGGCCAGCCTCCTGATCGCCGCCTCCGGCAGCGCGATCGCGCAGGCCCCGCCCGCCCCGGCGACGCCGCCGCAACAAACCGCGCCGCCATCCCCACAGCATGCGACGAATTGTACGCCGCAGGACCGCCCGAACCGCTCAGCCGACGGCACCACCACCGGCCAGTCCCGGGAACCGCTCGGCGACAAGCTGGCCAAATCGGACGGCGTGCTCTGCCCGCCCTCCGGCGTCGATCCCGAGATGCACGCCCCGGCGCCTAGCACGAACGGCGCCATGCCCGTGATCCCGCCCCCCGGCAGCCCCGGCGGGGATCCGACAGTAAGGCCGAAATAGGCCCTGTTCCGCATCCCCAATCTCGTCGTCATGCCCGGGCTCGTCCCGGGCATCCACGTTCTCGGCGGCAGCGAAGAAGTCCGTGGATGGCTGGGACAAGCCCGGCCATGACGGTGCGGCCGGAAATTAAGCTCAAAACAAGCCAATTCGTCTCCACCCGCGGCCATGTCCGCCGAAGCTTTCGCTAAGCGGAAGCGAAGGCGGATTGACAGCCTGCCGCCCCCTTCCTTATATGCCGCGCGTTCGCGAGATCGGCCTTGTCAGGCCCTCGCGACCCTGTGGCGGGGTAGCTCAGCTGGTTAGAGCACGGGAATCATAATCCTGGGGTCGGGGGTTCGAGTCCCTCTCCCGCTACCAAATTCCGCGTGTCCAGACCGGAGACATAGGTAACAGGTCGTACCTAAGACATGGGTGACAACCTCGTGCCGAACGGGTTGTCGAGG
>NZ_JBVVPM010000071.1:0-35379 GCF_055811255.1 Bradyrhizobium sp. MI1.11 | reverse complement strand
ACCCGGTCCATCCGGGCAACCCTCGTCGCAACATCGAGGGTGAGTCGCCTCATTTTGTGGGGGGACATACAGTCTAGCGGACTTCCCTCCGTTCACCGACTCGACCGGCGGCAACAAAGTGACGGCCGACTCGCGAGAGAACAACGAAAGTTGCTTGGACTGGAAATTCCGCGATCCGAAGCACATATCATCGGCATGGTGACAATTGTGCAATGCACTTGCGGTGCTGAGTACAGACGCACCGAAGAGAAGTTCCTGGTACCGCATACAGGTGACGCGGTCTGCGCAATCTGCGGAGCTGCTCTGGAATCGTGGCAGGAAAGCACCCACGTTCCCAGTTACCAACTTATTGAACGTCCGAAGACGAAGACGGAGTGACAGAATGAAGCGGACTCCAGATGAAACCGATCTCAAGCAGCGATCGGCGTGAGGTCCCTTATTGGCCCGAATCTGAGAAACTCGACACTTACCTCTGGCTTGGCTGACAGGGATAACCGGACCTCGTCCGCGCCGGCCGCCAACTCCGTGTCTGCCCCGCCAAAAAAGGGGTAAAGTGCTCCAGGGTCACATCTGAGGAGTAACAACATGACCCTACTCCCCAAGTTAATTCGTGCGATCGACCGGCGTGCCTTCGCGATCATGGGCAACACGATGCCGCCCCAAGATCCTGATGATGACGAAGAGGAAGACGACGAAGAGGAAGAGGAAGAGGAAGAGGAAGAGGAAGAGGAAGAGGAAGAGGAAGAGGAAGAGGAAGAGGAAGAGGAAGACAAAACCGACGAACCGCCGGTCGTGCGCGAGCCGGATGAAGACTAAGCAGGGTCCTTATACGTAGCCTGAGCTTCGGAGAGCGTGATCCCCAGCCTGCGTGCCGGCGCGCTCGTGCGTCCGGCGGCTTTCAAGGTCGGTCTAATTCCGAGAGAGCAGCGGACAGGCGCTGAATGGACCACGGGTTCTCGGCGCACACTCTCGGCGTTCGCGGGTAGAGGAGGCGAGCATGACCCTCATATGGCTTGGTGTGCTCCTTGTTTTCGGCGGCGTGCTCCAAATGGCGTTTCAGCCCATTTGGCGAGGCCGACTCAGCGGTGGAAGGCGGCTTCGCTCCGGGCGTGATACGCTGGAGCCTGAAAGACCGGGTAGCGGCTTCGGCATCAAATCGAACTGGCCTGGACTTGTGATGGTCGCGCTTGGCGGCGCTTTTTTGCTGGCCGGTGCTGCCATCTGAGTTGAAACGAATGTCTCAGGCGTTGCCCGTTATCTGGCCAGGCCAATGTGCCAGAGCCATGTCTCCTCCTGGCCCGTGGCTGCCTTGATCCCACGCTGCCAAATGTCGGCTGATAGGGACAGACCGGAAATTTGCGGATGAGAATTGGCACTTTTGACGAAGCGGATATTGAAGGCGCCTAGTTCGCGCATCATCCCTCCGGCACGTCGGCTAGGCAGCTCTGCATTTGGGGTTTATCCGACGTTCCGCCGTCTTCATGAAGGATGGCTTCCCTGGTGGGCGAGGACCTACGCCGATTTGACCTACCGTTTAAGCGGAAGATCGGAGGAAATATCGCAGATTTGCGCCATGTGAGGAAAAGCGGTAGCGGTCTCCCGCTACCATGTATCCCCCACTATTGTGGTGGGCCTGAGGAAAGACCTCGCCGCCTATCAGGCCTAGGCACCGACAAAGCGCGGCGAGGCTGCCATCGCGAACGCGGTTTATCACGCGATTGGCAAACGAGTTCGCAGCCTCCCCATTCCTATCGAGAGCATTATCGACCAAGGCATGGGCAAGCCCAGGTTAGGCTAAGTCAACGGACACCAACTTCGGCAAACCAAGCTAAGGTGCAGAAAAGGGATACCACCTGATACCCGTTGAAGCCCTTCCATTCTCGAATGGCTGCTTCTGGCGCAAAGTGGTCGATGGGATATACGAACTTAGATTTCGATAGCGATCACTGGATGGACTAGCTCAAACTTCGCCATGATGGATTGGATCGAGAGTTCAAGCTTTACAAGCGGTTAGAAGGCCACGTGTGCACGATGTGTGCACCGGGAGATCAAGAAATATCTCATTAAAAGCTATGTGGGCCTCTCACGAGCCTCGCACGTTGACGCAACCGCAGACATCGAAATACCGGCGCGTAGGCGAGCGCTGACGAGCAGCCTCAGAGTGCGGAGGCGGGATGCGTCACAGCCATTCTGAGCATTGGCGCAACCCCCAGTACCATCGCGAGTGCGACTTGCACGAGACTAGTCGAGGTGGGCACGTCACGTTTTGTTGGCTTTATCTTCCGGTCTCTTTTGGTGCGCACAGCCTCGTCGTGTGGCTTACACCGATCTCTGTTGCGCATCGCATGCTCCAGAGCTTGTCGGACCGGTAAACCTTACCGCGGACGATTGCATTCCAACGCCAACTACATTGGTTGCCGGCCGCGCGACGCCGCGGATACCACAATCGAGGACAGCTGCGCGGGCACCGCGTAGCCGCAGCCCCAAGTGGCAGCAGGCGGCGGTACACCGGTTTCTCTCACGAGGTCGAGCCCTTTCGGAACTCGCTTGGATCCAACGCGACCGGAATCCTTTTTGTGCCTTCAAAATCGATAACACATCCCGTCGGCAGTGCCAGCAGCACCGGCATCCTAGGAGTGCAAGGAAACCATCACGGGTTCGCACGTTCATTATCGTCTTCCTTTGCTTGCGCGATCTCCGGATGGATTTGGATGCGTGCCATGGACTGAATGATGCTGGATGCGAACAGAACCGTGCCCTTGAAGTAGCCAGGATGAGGAGCCCGGTACCAGCTGCATGGGGATCCGCGCTTCTGGAGTTTGCTGCGGCATGTCAATGGCCAAGGGCGCCCGTCTTCACGCGCTCGCGCAGGCGCTGGAACGTCACGTAGAGCATCGGCACCAGGAAGATCCCAACAGAGCTCGCTGCAAGCATGCCTGCGAACACGGCTGTGCCGACGGCCCTGCGGCTGAGCTCGGCGGCGCCGGTCGCAATCACAAGCGGCAGGAGACCAAGGATGAAGGCAACGGAAGTCATCATCACTGCGCGGAAACGCATATATGCGCCCTGGATCGCGGCTTGCTCGAGCGCCACGCCCGCCTCACGCTGCTCCTTCGCAAACTCGACGATCAGGATGCCGTTTTTGGCGGCGAGTGCGATCAGCACCACGAGTCCGATCTGACCGTACAGATCGAGATTGAGGCCAGCGACCTTGATGCCGACATAGGAGCCGAGCACGCCGACCAGGACCGACAACAGGACCGGGATCGGGATAATCGTGCTCTCATAGAGCGCGACCAGGAACAAATACGCGAACAGCACGGCAAGCGTGAGCACAATGCCGGTCTGGCCAGCGGCCTGTTGCTCCTGATAGGCGGTACCGGTCCACTCAAAACTGTAGCCCGCAGGCAGTACGGCATGAGAAACGTCGGCCATCGCTGTGAGCGCGGTGCCTGATGAGACACCGGGCGCCGGGCTACCGTTCACCGTCACTGAGCGATAATTGTTGTAGCGGGTGATCACCTGAGGTCCGGTCACGATCTTGATCCCGGCGAGCGATCTGATCGGCACCATTTGGCCGTTGGCGTTGCGCACGAAGATTTGCCAGATGTCCGAAATATCGGCGCGATCGAGCGCTTCGCCCTGAACGTTGACCTGCCAGGTGCGGCCAAACCGATTGAAGTTGTTGACGTAGATGCCGCCGAGCGTCGCTTGTAGGGCCGTGAAGATGTCGCTGATTGTCACTCCGAGCGCCTGAGACTTGCGGCGGTCGATATCGAGATAGATCGACGGATTGGTTGCAGTGAAGGTCGAAAAGACGCGCGAGAGCCGTGGGTCGGCGTTGGCGGCGCCGATCAGCGCACCCGTGACACTGGAGATTTCGGCCGGGTTCTGTCCTTCCAATGCTTGGAGTTGGTATTCGAACCCGCCGCCGGTGGAGAGCCCGATGATCGGCGGCAGATTGAACGGCAGGACATTGGCTTGGCGGATCTGCGCGCCAGCGGCGAAGGTTTGGCCGATCAGCGCTCGCGCAGAATCTGTTGCTGCCTTGCGATCGGCAAACGGCTTCAGGCGCGTGACCACCAGCGCGCTGTTCGGTTCGGATGCGCCGTCGAGCAGGGAAAAGCCGATGATGGCAAGAACATGATCGACCGCGGGCATCTGCTTCAGGATGCGTTCGACCTGTTGGGTGATTTCGCTGGTTCGTGCCACCGACGCGCCGTCCGGCAGTTGTACCGAGGTGAAGAAGGCTCCCTGATCTTCCTCGGGCAAGAAACCCGTCGGCGTGATCAGCGACATGCCGAAGATGCCGGCGCCGAATAGGGCAATCAGCAGGAGCGAGAGCCCCGCCTTCCGCACCAAGCGGCGCACGCCGCTGCTGTAGCGGTCCCGCAACCAGTCGATGCCGCCAAGCACACGACCGATCAGGCCACGCCGCGGCCCGGTGTGGCGCAGGAACAGCGCGCATAACGCCGGCGACAGCGTCAGTGCATTCAGTGCCGAAATCATCATCGCGGCGCTGATTGTCACTGCAAACTGGCGAAACAGCATGCCGGATATGCCGGGAATGAAAGCGATCGGCACGAAGACGGAGAGCAGTACCAGCGTGATCGCGATGATCGGCGCCGTGATCTGTACCATAGCCTTCTTGCTGGCCTCGGCGGGAGAAAGCGAGGGCTCCTCCTCCATGATCCGCTCAACATTCTCAACGACGACGATGGCGTCATCGACCACGATGCCGATGGCGAGCACCATGGCGAGCAGGGACACCGTGTTGGCCGAATATCCGAGCACCAGCAGCACGGCGAAGGTGCCGATCAGGCTCACCGGAACGGCAACGGCCGGGATCACGGTGGCCCGGAGATTGCCGAGAAACAGGTACACCACGATCACGACCAGCAGGAAGGCCTCGCCTAGCGTCTGTAACACTTCCGTGATGGTGGCACGCACGAAGCTCGTTGAGTCGTATTGGACGAGGTAGCTCAGCCCGGTGGGAAAATGCTGCGACAGCCGCTGCATCGTCGCTGTCACCGCCTGTGCGGTGGTCACCGCGTTGGCACCTGGTGACAGATAGATCGCGATCGGCACGGCCGCACGTCCGTCGATCCGCGCTTCGCTGTCGAGATTTTGCGCGCCCATCTCGACGCGGGCAACGTCGCCCACGAGCAGCGATGAACCGTCCGGATTGGCGCGCAGCACGATTTGGGTGAATTGATCGACGGTGGCGAGCCTGCCCAGGGTCTGCACATTGAACTGGAACTGCTGGTCGTCGCTGATCGGGCGCGCGCCGATGCGGCCGACCGGGGCCTGGACGCTTTGCGTACGGATCGCGGCAATGACGTCCGACGGCGTGAGATTGAGGCTGGTGAGCCGCTGCGTGTCAAACCAGATCCGCATCGAGTAGTTCATCTTCGCGAACAGGTTCGCCTGGCCGACCCCCGGCGTGCTGGCGATCGCATCAAGCACGTTGATGATTGCATAGTTGGTGATGAAGAGCGGGTCCTGTTGGCCATTTCCGCTGTAGAGTACGAGGAACTGCAGGATCGACGAGGAGCGCTTGTGCACCGTCACGCCCTGCTGCTGTACTTCGGTGGGCAATTGCGACAGAGCACTCTGCACGCGGTTGTTGACGTTGACGGTATTGATGTCGGGGTTGGTACCGAGCGCGAACGAAACCGTCAGTGTGTAGCTGCCGTCATTGGCGCTAGTCGACTTCATGTAGAGTGCGCGGTCGCTTCCAATGATCTGCGCCTCCAGCGGCTGGGCGACACTGCTCTCTACAACCTCGGCGGACGCGCCAGGGAAGATGCCGGCGACCGTGACCTGTGGCGGCACGATGTCTGGAAATTGTGCCACCGGGATTTGCGCCAGCGCCAGTGCGCCGGCAATCGTGTTGATGAATGCGATCACCATCGAAAGCCGCGGACGATCGATGAAGAGGGCGGACATCATGGTTTGTTATCCGCCGGACCAGCCTTGCCGGAGGGGCCGTGATCCGTTTGCGGAGCCGTGCCATCTGCGGCGGCTTTCATGCTCGACAGGATCAGCGCGCTGGCTGGTCCTGGCGACACGGTCTGGCCGGGACGAACCCGCTGCAGGCCTTCGACAATCACCTTGTCGCCGGCCGCAAGTCCGGCGATCACCGCCGCGACAGTCGGGGTCGATTGCCCGAGCTGGATGCGACGCTGTTCGGCTTCGTTGTCGGCGCCGACAGCGAGAACATAGTTGCCCTGCTGATCGGAGAGCACGGCCGAGCGAGGGATCACCAGCACCTCGACCGGCTGAACGCCCTCAAGCACTACGGTCACGAACTCGCCATCGGTCAACTCGTGAACGGAGACGCCGGCCGCCGAGGGCGCCCGCAGGATCGGATTGGCGATCTCGCCACGCACGGTGATCGTATCAGTGCTCTGGGCGATGGTATTGTCGACAAAGTTCAGCTTGCCGGTTTTTCCGTACATTCGCCCGTTCGGCAGTCGCAGCCTGATGACCACGGCTTCCAGACCGCCTTGCGGCGCGTATCGTTCGCGCAGCTCCAGTCCCTGACGCACCGGCACGGGAAAGGTGACATACATCGGGTCTTGGCTGACGATGCTGGTCAGTACCCCCGAGCTTGGACTGACGACGTTGCCCACCGTCACCGCCGTTCGTCCGATCTTGCCGGCGATCGGCGCGCTGATCACTGTGTAATCGAGATTGATCTGAGAGGCCTGGACCCCGGCTTGCGCGGCTCGCACCTGGGCTTCGAGGCTGCGCTGGTTCGCGATTGCTGCGTCGTAGGTGGACTGTTGCCCGGCAGGGCCTCCGAGCAAGGTCCGCGCGCGTTCGGTCGTCAGCTTGGCATTCTCGAGTGTGGCCTCAAGCTGGGACACCTGCGCCTGTTTCGATGCGAGATCCGATTCGAAAGGGCCACGCTCAAGCCGATAGAGCTCATCGCCTTTGCTGATTTCGGCGCCTTCCTCGAACAGGCGCCGTTCCAGAAATGCAGTGACGCGAGCAACGAGGTTGACCCGATTAATCGCCTCGATCCGCCCGAGAAATTCACTGCTCTCGGTGATCGGCCGCTTGGCCGCTTCCACGATGCCGACCGCGGGTGGCGCGGCCGAAGTCGACTGGGTTTGGGCCGATCCGCCGGCGGTGACCATCAGGAGAGTGACCCCCAGCAGCCTGATCGAGACGCCAGCAAAGGTCATTGTCCGCTCCTTGCAACGGATCCGGAGCCGGGTCAGTGCTTCACCGGCGCCTCGCTACTCCCGCCGCATGCGATTGCTGCGCGCGGGTTCGTCGTAGCCCTTGCGGCGGCTGTGGAACATCAGCCCGATCAGTCCGCAGCCGGTGACCAGCATCAGGATTGCAGCGCCTCCCAGGATGACGTTGCGGTAAAGCGGCATGGACGGCGTTGCCTGCCATACCGCCACGCAATACCAGGTTGCCGCAACGAGAAGAGCTGCCAGGAAGGTCCCAACGACCCATCGTTTCGTGATGCGCAAGGCTGCCTCCTTCGTCTGATTGGGACTGGTGCCGGCTTCGCGGAGTATCTGTCGACCGCGGATTGCGCGAGGACGCGTTGTTAGCGCCACCGCCATCCGCAACGGCGACGACCGCGATGCCACCAGCACACCCAGCGACGCCGGCGCGGCCGGCCCCATCCCCGACGACGAGACGGCGGTCCCCATTGTGCTTGCGTCGGGAGGTCTGGTTGCTCGCTCGGCCGGCCGAGATCGTGAGCAATAGGCATTGCTTCCGCGGCCTCAATGAAACGAACCCCGATGGCGCCGATCGCCACGGCAGCGACGGCATTCTGAGCAAAGCCAAGGAAAGCCCGACGGCTCGGTGTGTCCATCATGTTTCTTCTCCTTTGTTAGGCGGTTCGCCGCGCCGCCTGAAGCGCGTAAAGCAGCCAGGCGAGGCCGTGCGAAATCAGGTCGACGCCAAGCAGAAATCCGAGGGCCCAGACGCTGATGGTCGGAAAGCCGAATAGAATCAGCACGCCGGCGAGCAGCCCAAAAATGCCCGAGATCAGCATCATCCATCCGTTCTGCCGCCAATGGGCGAAGCTCAGCACGCATCGAATGACGCCTGAGGCGAACAGCACCGCGCCGAGGAGGTAGGTGAGGATCAGGGCACCCGAGGCGGGCTGGGTAAGCAGCACAAGGCCGAAGGCGGCGTAGAGCGCGCCGAGCAGGATCTGCCATAGGAACCCACCCCATCCCTTGGTCCAGAATGCATGGATGATCTCGAACGCGCCGGCCGCGATGGCCATCAGCCCGATGAACTTGACGCTGATGATGGTTGCGAACGCCACGTCGCTGAGAGCTGCGAAACCGGCGGCGATCATCACGATTCCGAGAAGGGCACAGACCCACAGCGGAGGGCCGCCCAAAGCCTCGATATCGGAGCGGTCGTCATAAACTGTCATCCCATCCTCCTGGTCTGCGTGATGGTCGGCACGCTTGGGACGCTAGCGTCGAACCTCCGCTATCGACATCCGACGAAACCCTGAGCGATGGGGCGGGAATGTTCTCGTGGGCCACGAGCGGAGCGATTGTGTGCTCGATCGCCTTTGCAAGCTATCGCGGGCCGCGCGGACCCAGCGTCAGGTTAGTGACGCCGGCGGCCAGGTTGATCCCGATCGATCGCTCGATCGACAGGGGTTGCAACATCACGCTCCGTCGCGAGCCACCGATCAGGACGTTCGCGCCGAGCCCGGGGCCGAACGCAAAGCTGCCGCTCGCGCCGACATAGTTGCCGCGCAAGGTGGCGGATCCGATCCGCGAGTTTTTGGCGAGCACGGCCCAAGACAAGGTGCCTGCGCTGGTCACGCCGATATCAAGGCCGACACGCCGGATTCGTCCCTCATAGATGAACTGCCTCGGCGGATTTCTTGCAAAGAATGTGCAGCGCAACGACTGCACCGATCCGAGCACAAGCCCGACGCGCGGGTTGCTGAAGCACAGGAGCCGGCCGACCCTGAACGTTTCGGCGCGCGCCGGCAGGGCTGCGACGCATAGCAACGCGGACGTGCCGAAGACTGCCACAAACCGCATCATTCGCATTCAGGCCTCCACTTGACTGTTGGTATCGGAGAGCGCGCTCCTCGGTCGGCTGTCCTGGCGGAACCAGAATGTGATGCCGAGTCCGATCAGCAGCACTGCGCCCAGCAGGAAGAAAAAGACGGACTGCTTCAGCCAGGATATCGCCGGGACGGCAATGCCCATGGCAAGGCCGAGGAAAGAGATCTGCAGCGATAGAAGGTTGACGCCAGCGAGGAACGTGCCGAGCGCAAGCAAAGTCAGCAGGACAATGCCGGTCGCCGGGGTCGGAAGCAATTGCTGAACGCCCGAGACCAGAATGATGTTCATCGTGACCAGCACGGCGACCCAGTGCAGCGCCTGGGTCCAGATCAAGCGGAGCCGGGCCTCCTTGCCTTGGGTTTCCGGCCATTTGGTGACGACGCACACGATGCAGATGGCAAGCGCCAGGAATTCCCAGTAGCCGAGGAGAGGTTGGTGGGAAACGTTAGTATAGGCGACGCCCGCGATGGCAAGCACCAGCGCCACGACATAAGGAAGCTGCTGCCACAGGAATTGAGCCATTGTCGATTGAGGCGAGGGAGGATCGGTACCCTCCTGCCGTGGCGCCCCGCTCTGGTTCATGGGGTCCTCACTCACGATTCACCGCTGTTGAACGTCTGCTTGAACTCGTCGCCGAGGTAGTCCTCGACATAGAATCGGATGATTGCGACACGGCCGATCGCCACCAGCGGCATGGCGAGCGCGATGCCCAGGACGCCGAACAGCGCACCGAGCAGGACGATGGCGACCAACGTCCAGGCAGGAGGGATCTCGACGGCCTGGCGCTGGATCAGCGGACCGATCACATAGCCTTCGACAGACTGGATGATCGAGTAAATGAGGACGGCCCAGATCAGCAGGGAACTGCCGAGCGGCATTGCGACCAGCGCGATCGGTATTGCGGCTACGATTGGTCCGACATAGGGAATGAAATTCGACAGGCCCGCCTGCAGTCCGAGCACGAAGGGTCCAGGCAACCCAATGAGGTAGAGCGCGGCCCAGACCCACAACGTCATGAGTATGACGCGGATGAACTGCCCGACGAGCCACAGCCGCATGACATTGCCCATCTCGTCCATGACCGTTCTCGCCCGCTGGCGCTGGGAGGGCTTCACCAGCATGACCAGGCTTTCACGGTGGCTGGTTGGGTCTAGACCAAAGAGGATCCCGAGGAACAGGACCACTAGGACACCGGTCAGAAGGCTCGACGCTCCGCCAAGCAGGAACTGAGCATGGCTGAGAAACCGGCCTTGGTCCGAGAACAGCCACTGCGCAAAGTCGCGGCCCCATTCCGGACCGAGCAGATCCACGCCATATGACAGAAGATGCTCCTGCAGGATGTCGAGCTGGTTGTCCATGACCTTCAGCAAGAGGCGCGTCTGCTCCGGCAGCTTGCGCGCGCCCCAGATCAGTCCAAATCCCGACAGAGCGGAGAACAGCAACAGAACCAGCGTCAGCCGCGAGGCGCGATTGAGCGGGAGGACGGCCGCCAGGGCCCTTGCGCAAGCATCCAGAAACGCGGCGAATAACACGCCTGCAAAGATCAGCAGGAGACTCGAGACCGTCTGCCACACCAGAAACAGCAAGACGCAGGCAGCCACCAGGCCGAGCCCGGTTGCGAGAATGCCGCGTCGTGTGCCGTTCTCCGGCACGACGGCGGAGCCATCGCGTGGAGCGATCTCGCAGAGTCTCTCCGGTGCTGTCCTGGACTCGTTCATGGTATCGGTTCAATCGCCGTCGCCTGTGGTACCTAGGCCCGGACGCGCCGGCTGCCAAAGTGCGGATGCTTTCCTCCGCGATGACGCCAGTAGCGGTGCTTCGTCGGGTTCGTATTGGTGTTTGGAGCTGCTTTCTCCGGTGGCGACGCGCCGGCGCCGCTTTGGGCAGACACGCCGGTCTCAGTCGATTGGGCCAGCGACACGGTTGGAAAGGCGCAGACCGCCATCGATCCGTATATGATCAAGGCGCCACAGATGGCCCGTGTGCTCATATTCGCCTCCATGCAACTAGGGACAAAGATTCAAATCGATATGGCTCCGGTTGCGAGTGCGTAAACGCCGGCGCACGCGGCAATCGTGATCGCTGCAAAAAGCATAGCTTCGAATGGCCCGAAGATCGTTTCCTTGCGCTCGCGTTTCGCAAGCAGGAACAGCAGAGTGCCGGGTGCATAGAGGATGGACGACAGCAAGAGAAATTTCGGTCCGCCGGCGTAGATCATGCCAGCTGCATAGATCGTTGCGATAGCCGATCGGATCCAGTCGGTGGTGCGAGCGCGCTCGCCCGCGCGGTAGGTCTCGCCCGACCAGGCAAGCTTTAAGCCGTACGCCGCGACAATGAAATACGGGATCAGCGTCATCGCGCTCGTCATCTTCAACGCGAGTGTGAACGCGTACTCCGCAAACCAGGCGACCAGCAGAAAGATCTGGATGACGCAATTTGTGAGCCAGAGCGCGCCGGCAGGGACCTTGTGCGCATTCACCCTGGCAAGAAAGGAAGGCATGGTGCGGTGGATCGCCGCGGAATGCAGGATCTCGGCCGCCAGCAGTGACCAAGATAGGTAGTTGCCGAGAACCGAGATCAGGAGCGCCAGGCTGATGAATACGCCGCCCCAGCGGCCGACAATCGCTTCCATCACGCCAGCCATGGATGGCGTCGGAAGATCCGCCAGTTCAGCCCTCGGCAACACGCCGTAGGACAAGAGCGTCACGAGAACGAGCAGGCCGAGCACCGTCAGAAATCCGGCAATGGTTGCGAAGCCGATGTCGGCACGGCTCCGGGCGTAGCGGGAGTAGACGCTCGCGCCTTCAATTCCGACGAACACGAACACGGTTAGCAGCATCGTGCCGCGAACCTGAGAAGACACACTCGACGCATCCGACTGCTCCGTTCCGTGGAAATTAACGGCGAACAGATCGCCGTTAAAAGCAATGACGGCGGTGCCAATGAACAGCAAAATCGGGATGATCTTTGTGTAGGTCGCAATCGTATTGAGGGTGGCTGCGCTCTTGATGCCGCGCAGCAGCAAAATGTGCACTCCCCACAGCAGGACAGACGCCGAAGCGATCGCCACCGGAGTTGTCCCGTCGCCGAACACGGGAAAAAACTGCCCGAGCGTTGCCTTGATCAAGACGAGACAGGCGACGTCTGCAAGACAGCAACCGATCCAGTACCCGACGGCTGAAGCAAAGCCGATGTAGTCGCCAAATCCGGCTCTGGCATAGGCATAGATCCCGGCATCAAGGTCGGGCTTGCGGTGTGACAACGTCTGGAACACGAAAGCCAGCATCAGCATGCCGCTGCCCGCGATAGCCCAGGCGATCATTGCTCCAAGCGCACCCGTGGTTCGTCCGAACGCCGCAGGTAGTGCGAAAATGCCGGACCCCACCATCGAGCCGATCACGAGCGCGATGAGAGCATTCCGCGAGAGTTTCTGGTCGGCCGCATTCGGCGGGGGAGCCATGACGGGATGGCCTTCCAATCCGGGATGCGACGGGCATTGATGCCCGCCGCATTGGAGAGGACATTAGACGTGGCTTTCCCCTTCGCACATCCGGGATTCTCTGTAGGCAGCGAGGGCAGGAAATTGACGTACTGTAAGGTTGGGCATCGCCCTCAAGTTTTTGGGGGAGGGGCAGTCGCGATTTGACCGGGACCGGATGATGGCCCGGAAGCGGCCGCCAAAAGCACGACGCTGAAACGGCAGAACTCGCCGGCCTTCGCGAGCTCAGCCGCTATGCATCGGGCGTGCAGGGACGCTGCGTCCTGATTGGCGAGCTCGCATCCGGTCCCATCGGGCGAGAGACCGTATTTGTCGACGATATGAAAGTAGAAGCGCATACCGGCCGGATTAGGCCGGATCGCGGCCGTTTTCCCCAAACGCGTAATGCGTCTCCGCCCAAAGGAGGACACTTCCGGCGGTTTCGATTACCGGTTCGTAATCACCGTGCTCAGGTGCGCAGTAAAAAGCTGTGCGATAGGGTGATTGTCCTTGCCAACTCTCGGGTGATTGTCCGATGCCGTCTACTGATACCCAGAGATAGCATGACCTGATTAGCGAGCTCTGGCAGGAGACAGGCAATGTCGAACTATGATCCGAACGTGACGGCGGCGGGAGCGGGCGGCGGCGAGGCAATCGCGGTCAATGCTGGACTGCGTAGCTACATGCTGCGCATCTACAACTATATGGCTGCCGGCATCGGCCTAACGGCCGTGGTTGCGTGGCTCACCTATCAGCTCACTAGTCCTGCACTGCTGCAGAGCCCGTTGATGTGGGTCTTCATACTGGCGCCGCTGGGTTTGGTCTTCTTCATCGGCTCGCGGATCAATACGCTGTCGGTGTCGACCGCGCGTCTGCTGTTCTTCATATCTATGCGGCGCTGGTCGGCGTGTCGCTCTCGACGCTGCTCCACATCTACACCAGCGCCTCGATTTCGCGCGTCTTCTTCATCACCGCGGCGACGTTCGGGGCGCTCAGCGTCTTTGGCTATACCACAAGGCGCGACCTATCCGGTCTCGGCACCTTCCTGTTCATGGGCCTTATCGGGATCATCATCGCCACCCTGGTGAATCTGTTCCTGCAATCCAGCGGGCTTGACTGGCTGATCTCGATTGTGGGCGTCGGCGTGTTTGCCGGGCTGACGGCCTACGACACGCAACGGATCAAGGCGATGCATGACAGCCGGGACGACGAAACAACCAGAGACCGCAAGTCGGTGATTTCAGCGCTGTCGCTGTATCTCAACTTTATCAACCTGTTCATGATGCTGCTGCGTCTGGTCGGCAACCGCCGCTAAGTGGCTTCAGGCCGCCGGCCGCTCCGCGGCGCTTGCGAGTGCGTCGCGCAGAGCCTGTTCTTTGGCGTCGTCCAGGGACGTCTTCAGCACGGTCCCTCCGGCGTCCTTGATCTCCTTCAAGACCTTGTCCGCAGTCATATTCTTGATCAGCACGAACAAGGCGGCGTTGCCCGTGTGAAGTGATACTGATAATTCCTTCATGAAGGAGTCGTCGATGCCGAAATCGGACAGTGCGCCGCCAAGTGCGCCGGAAGCTGCTCCGACGGCGACACCGAGGATCGGATTGAGGAAGATCATGCCGATCAGAAGTCCCCAGAAACCGCCGGTCACCGCCCCCATCGACGTCGTGTTGACGAGCTGATTGAGCTTGATGCCGCCGGAATCCGTCTTCACGGCGATCACTGCGTCGCTGATTGTGATCAGATATTCCTTCTGCAGCTTGAGCAGCCGCTGACGCACTTCCTCGGCCTTCGCCTCGGATGGATACACGATCGCTACTAGATCGGACATGCAAACCTCCTGCTGGATCAAGCTCCGCCGCGACCAAGACGATGCGCCGACCGGTGCAACCGTGCCACTGGCGGAACGCGCTGTCGAACACTAGCTTTCGATCGGTCGGCTTGGGATCGGAGAAAACCCTGAGGCGTGGGGATGAATGTTCCTGATCGTTGTTGCTGGAGGGTCGCCTGAGGCGGACCTTATCCCGGCCGAGAGGTATGCGCCCCAGCCATCAGCGCGCCAAACAGCAGCGCCAGGATGAGGAGGAACATGCTGGCCGCAGGCCACTGGCAGAGAACGCGATTGGCCTTCTCTAGGCAGCCAACGGACCTATGGCAGCTGCGTTGAAAAAGACCGAGTATGCTGGCGACCATTTTCCAGCGCGTCGAATAGGCATCCGGATGCGGCCAGGGAGCGACCAGGATCGCCAGCACAACGCCACCCAGGACGGAGGAGAGCGTTTTGGTGAGAGTCTCGACCGCAAAGAAACCGGACACCGAACCGTGCGAGACGGCTAGATAGGAATCCCAAGGCAACAGGCCGAGCGATAGCGAGCACAGGGCCAGCACAAGCGCCGCGATGTTCCGGACGTGTAGTGCAGGACCGGTCGATGCAATCCGCTCGACCGTAGGCACCAGCGCGTGAGCCAGGACCAAGATAACGTAGGCCGCTGTAAGCATTCCGCCCGCCTCGAGCACGACCGCCCACCACCACTGCCCCCTTTCGGCTGCGGCACGAAGCAACAGCTCTTTTGCCAGCGACGCACCGCTCGGCTGTACGCCTACCAACGCGATGCCGGCGAGAGCAAAAGCTAAGACGCTCAATGGCATCGTTCTCACCAGACCACGCAAGTCTGTGAGGCGATCATGACCCAGCCTCGCATAGATCGATCCGGCAGCCATGAACATTGCTGCTTTGGCCGTGGCATGGGAGACGGCAGCATCGCCAGGATGAAGCCGACTGCGGCCGTCAGGAACTCAGTCATTGTACAGCGCTCGGACCAGAGCAGCCTCCTCTTCGGCAAGCTCGGCGACCACGGGATTCTCGATATTCAGACAGTGATAGAGGATATGCGCGTCATCCTCTGCGGCCGGCACGGTGCCTGGTAGCAGGCTCGTCAGCGTTGCAAACACGTTACGACGAAAGCCGCGGGGAAGACGGGTTGAATATGCGATAAACCCCGAGTGCAGCGGCAGCCGGGGGGTCGAGTGCCCGCCTCGCGACGTCCACTCCGGCAACAATGGAGTGATATAGGAAGAGCAATGTCAGTCGCGAGATGGCGCCAGGTGAGCGCCGCGATCTGCCAGGTTCCAGCCAATGCAAGCTCGTCCACGTTGCCGCCGCGACGGCGACTGCCGCGGCAGGAACGTCATCGAGAGCGGCGCCGGAAAGTACCAACCAGAGGCAGAGGAACGAAGCCGCGCGGGACGTCGCGCTCCACCAGGACGCGCCGGCTGTGGCGCCCGTGAGCGCATCTGGCTTTCCCGCGGACCCTCTCACAGGCGATTCCTCGATTGGCGACGGATGGCGCCGTCCCGTGCGGTGCTTCGAAAATCCGGCATCGTGTATTGACTGGCGGGTGTCCGGCGGCACGACTGTCGGTGTCTGCAGCCGGGTATCCTTCGACGTGCGGATGCGTGAGTTGGCGTAGCGATACAGCAGCATCCACACCGGCTCGAATGGCGTCCACGAGCGGATCGTTCGACGCCATCGTTTTGGATGGCCCTTCGCTGCCCTGCTACGCAACTAGCGCGACGCCTGCCGGGGGAAGCAGGTGCCGCCCCTCCCGCTTCGGGACGCCTGGCACTGATCTTGGGTGGAGTACCTGCAGTTCACATGCCCCTTGAACTTGGAGCACCATTGGTTTTGCTCGGTCTGCGCTGATGCAGTCTGTGGCATGATGGCCAGCATTCCCGAGACCGCCATTGCAACTAGGATAAATCTCCGCATTCGAAAATCCTCCGGGTTCATCGGGCTGACAGGCCCGATCGCTTTAGCTGACCCTGACGATGCGCTCTTGATACGACCTGCGATATTGGGTCTTTGCCCGATTAGGCGGCAGGAATTCCCCGGAGCGCTCCATGAGGCGCCGTTTCATATATCGCCGGCGTTTCGCCTGCGACTGCGGCCCGCGGTCGCGATTGCATCCGGACGCACCAAGTAGATTTGCCGATGTGTGTGGCCCCTCCTTTGGGCAAGAATACCAGGGACGATACCGTAGATCGCGAGATGTGAAAGGGCGACCTGCCTGATCTAACGTCTGGAATCGAGGAGGGCATGGCGATGCGCGGTAGGCGAACCACATCTCGGCAAGTCTTCGCAGTGACGTTGATCGCCTCCGTGTTCGCACCGTTTCTGGTAGCCTGCGGCCGCCAAGCGGAAACGAAGGAGCTGCCCCCGCGTCCGGTTCGGACCACGACCATCGAGAAGCGCGATAGCCTGGTGCCGTTGATTTTTACAGGCCGCATCGAGGCCGAGGACGAAGTGGCCGTCGCCTTTCGGATATCCGGACGCTTGCGGGCGAGCCATGCGAAACTCGGAGACAGGGTCGAGGCCGGACAGTTGCTGGCACAACTGGAGTCCCAGAACGAGCTGAGCACATTGCGGCAGGCAAAAGCGGCTCTTTCCGCTGCGCAGGGCCAGTTGACGCAGGCACGCAACCACTACGAACGTCAGGAAACGCTGTTGGCGCAGGGGTGGACCACGCGTGCCAATTTCGAGGCGGCGACGCAGGCACGACAGGCCGCGCAGTCGCAGGTCGAGGCGGCGGAGGCGCAAGTCGACTCCGCGCACGACCTCGTCAGCTTTACGGAGCTGCGGGCCGATGCGCCCGGCAAAATCACCGCGACAGGTCCCTCTGATGGCGAGGTCGTTCAGGCCGGGCAAATGATCGCGAGGATCGCGAGGCAGGACGGCCGTGACGCAGTCTTCGACGTTCCGGCTCAAATGATCAGATCGACGCCGGCCGACGTGCAGGTCATGGTCAGCCTGACAGATGACGCGAAGATCACGGCACAGGGCCGCGTCCGCCAGGTCGCGGCGCAGGCCGACCCCGTCACCCGCACGTTCGAGGTCAAGGTCGGTCTAACGGATCCGCCACCAGCCATGCGGCTCGGCGCCACCGTAAACGGCCGCGTCGAGTTGGGTTCCGGACCGGTGATCGATGTACCCGCTACCGCCTTAACAAGAATAAATCAGCAGCCGGCCGTCTGGATCCTCGATCCCCAGACGAACATCATATCGGCGCGTAATGTCGACATCCTGCGTTTCGACCAGACCGACGTCATCGTCTCGCAGGGACTGAATGCCGGCGACATCGTTGTCACCGCGGGCGTCCAAGCGCTCCATCCGGGCCAGAAGGTGCGCGTGCTCGGATCAGAGCCATGACCGGGTTTAACCTCTCCGGATGGGCGCTCAGGCACCGCTCGCTCGTCGTCTATGTGATGATCGTTGCCGCGATCGCAGGTTATCTCGCGTTTTTCCGCCTTGGCCGGAGCGAGGATCCTTCGTTTACGATCAAGACGATGGTCGTGCAGGCTGCCTGGCCGGGGGCAACGGCCGAAGAGACGATGAAACAGGTGACCGAGCGACTCGAGCGGCGATTGCAGGAAACGCCCCATCTTGAGTTCCTGCGCAGCTTCACTCGCGCCGGTCTCGTCACTATCTTCGTCAACCTGAAGGGAAGCGCGAACAGCAGGGAGGTCGCCGATACCTGGTATGAGGTGAGGAAGAACATCGGCGACATGCGCCACACGCTTCCCGCTGGCGTTGTCGGCCCCGGCTTCAACGACGATTTTGGTGACACGTTCGGGATCGTCTACGGCTTTAGCAGCGACGGCTTCACGCAGCGAGAGTTGCGAGATTACGTCGAGAATGTCCGTGCGCGCTTGCTTCAGGTTCCTGACGTGTCGAAGATCGAGCTACTGGGTGCCCAGGACGAGGTGATCTTCGTCGAGTTCTCCAAGCAGGACCTTGCGACCTTGCAGGTCGATCGGGCGGCTCTGCTCGGTGCGCTGCAAGCTCAGAATATTGTCCGGCCGGCGGGGACAATCCAGACGGGCAAGGAAACCATTTCCGTTCGAGTGTCCGGCGGCTTTGGGTCGGAGCAGGACATCGCCGGTGTCAATTTCGTCGCAGGCGGTCGCACGATCCGGCTGAGCGACATTGCGAAAGTGCGGCGTGGCTACGTGGATCCGCCGCAGCCGATGTTCCGGGTCAACGGCCAGCCGGCAATCGGGCTTGCTATCGCAATGCGTGATGGCGGCGACATTCTTGCGCTTGGCAGAAATATCAAGGCGGCGATGGCCCAGATGACCGCCAATCTCCCGATTGGAATCGAGCCCGCGCTCGTCGCCGACCAGGCTACGGTGGTCGATAGTGCGATCAGCGAATTCATGACCTCGCTACTACAGGCCGTCGCAATCATTCTAGTGGTGAGTTTCATCAGCCTCGGAATTCGTCCAGGCCTCATCATCGCGCTTGCCATTCCGCTGACCCTAACCGTCGTGTTCCCGATCATGGAGATCGCCCGCATCGACATGCAACGAATATCGTTGGGCGCGCTGATCATCGCGCTCGCACTCTTGGTCGATGATGCGATGACGACCACGGACGCCACCCTCAACCGGCTGGCCCAAGGCGACAGCAAAATCGATGCAGCGACCTTCGCCTACCGCAGCCACGCCTTTGCTATGCTTGCAGGGACTCTGGTGACGATCGCAGGCTTCATCCCGGTTGGCTTCGCCGCGAGTTCGGCCGGCGAGTATACATTTTCGCTGTTTGCGGTAGTCGCGATCGCTCTCCTGGTGTCATGGCTCGTTGCTGTGATCTTTACGCCACTGCTGGGTGTGATCATTCTCGTTCCGCCGGGACAGGAGAGCTCGGACGCGCCAGGCAGGATATTCCGCTTCTATCGCACGTTTCTTACGCTGGCGATGCGCGCCAAGTGGCTCACGATCGCCACCTCGCTGGTGCTCTTTATCGCGTCGGTTCTTGCGCTTCCGCTGATTCCGCAGCAGTTCTTCCCATCGTCAGATCGACCTGAACTGCTGGTGGACCTCAGTTTGCCCCAGAATGCATCGATCCATGCGAGCGAGCTGGCAGCCAGGCGCTTGGATGCCGCATTGACCGGCGATCCGGACGTCGATCATTGGAGCACCAACGTGGGGCGCGGTGCCATCCGTTTCTATCTTCCGCTCAATGTCGAGCTTCCAAACGATTCGTTCACACAGGCGGTTGTCGTGGCGAAGGACGTCGCGGCGCGCGAGCGTCTGCGCGTGAGGCTGGAACGTTTGCTCGCGGAGGAAGTTCCCGCCGCCGTCTCGTCGGTTTCGCCGCTCGGTCTTGGCCCACCTGTGGGATGGCCGCTGCAATATCGCGTCAGCGGACCGGATGTCGAACGGGTACGTGAGATTGCGCTCAAGCTTGGGCAAATCATTGCCTCCGAGCCCAGGGCCAAGGGCGTCAATTTCGATTGGATGGAGCCGGAACGCCAGCTCCGCATCCAGGTCGATCAGGACGAAGCGCGACGTCTCGGACTGAGCTCGCAAGCGATATCGAGCGTGCTGAACACGGTGATATCCGGCGCAATCGTCACGCAGGTCCGCGACGACATCTATCTGGTCAATGTGGTGGCCCGGGCGGTCGATGAGCAGCGCATCTCGCTGTCCAACCTGCGTACGCTTCAGGTGCCTTTGCCCAGCGGCAGGACGGTATCTCTCAGTCAGTTTGCGACATTCGCGTATCACCAGGAGCATCCGCTGATCTGGCGGCGCGACCGCATTCCAACGCTGACGGTGCGCGCCGATATTGGCGGCGGATCACTGCCGGCTGCGCTGGTGGACGCTCTGTCGCCCGCAATAGGCGAGTTGAGGAAGACGCTACCGGCGTCCTACGAGGTGGCCGTAGGCGGAACCGTTGAAGAGAGCCGGAACTCGCAGGCGTCGGTGCTTGCTGTGGTGCCGATGATGCTGTTCGTCATGCTCACGGTCCTGATGATCCAGTTGCAGAGCTTTCCGAGACTGCTGATGGTCATAAGCGTGGCGCCACTCGGGATGATCGGTGTTGTCGCCGCACTGTTGCTTTCCGGCAGACCGATGGGCTTTGTCACTATCCTCGGAATTCTCGCGTTGCTCGGCATGATCAGCAAGAACGCGGTGATTCTGATCAGCCAGATCGACGCCGAACGGGCACAGGGCAAGAGCCCGTGGGACGCCGCGGTCGATGCCAGCAGCTCCCGGTTTCGTCCCATCATGTTGACGGCGGTGTCGACCGTGCTCGGCATGATCCCGATCGCTCCCACCGTATTCTGGGGCCCGATGGCCGTCGCAATCATGGGCGGTCTGCTGGTTGCAACCGTTTTGACGCTGGTCTTGCTGCCGACATTGTATGTGAGCTGGTTCGGAGAGAAGGGGCGGGTAGGGACTTCCGCTCAATCGGTCGGCTAAGCCGCTGGTTTCCGGCGAGGGGAATCCTGTCTCGGGATTAGGAGTTCACCTGATATTCCGGGCGCCGCCCGAGGTGCATGGTGAAGTGCCGGCAAGTCGATCGGCCAGGATGTTGCGCACCCGCGCTATCGCGAGGTCTTCACATGACTGGGACGCCGTCAGTCCAGAAGCTCTCCCTGTTCGCGTTGACCGCGATGGTGGTCGGATCGATGGTCGGCTCGGGCATCTTCTCGCTCCCGAGAACATTCGGCATCGCCACTGGTCCGTTCGGAGCGGTCTTCGCCTGGTGTATAGCCGGCGGCGGCATGTACGCGCTCGCCCGGGTGTTCCAAACGCTGGCTGAACGAAAGCCAGAGCTCGATGCTGGTGTCTACGCCTATGCGAAGGAGGGATTTGGTGATTATCCTGGTTTTCTATCGGCGTTCGGGTACTGGATCGGCAGCTGCATCGGCAACGTATCCTATTGGGTCCTTATCAAGTCGACCTTGGGCGCCTTCTTTCCTGTCTTTGGAGACGGGAACACGGTCACAGCCATCATCGTCGCCTCGATAGGAATCTGGCTGTTTCACTTCATGATTCTTCGCGGCGTGCAGCAGGCCGCGGCGATCAACACCATCGTCACGATTGCGAAGATCGTGCCGATCCTGGTCTTCATTGCTATCCTGATTTTTGCGTTCAAAGCCGATCTTTTCCGCGCCAATTTCTGGGGCGGCGAGGGGATGCCGGACAAGAGTCTGTTCGACCAGATTCGCGCGACCATGCTGGTGACGGTGTTTGTCTTTCTCGGCATCGAGGGCGCCAGCGTCTATTCGCGCTATGCCAAGGAACGGGCGCATGTCGGCGCGGCGACCATTTTGGGGTTTGCGATCGTTACGACCCTGATGGTGCTCGTGACCATGCTGCCATATGCCGCGTTGCCCCGCGCCGAGATCGCCGGCATGCGACAGCCGTCCATGGCAACGGTATTGGAGGCGGTGGTCGGGCATTGGGGCGCGATCTTCGTCAGCATCGGACTCCTGGTTTCGGTATTGGGGGCCTATCTCGCCTGGTCGCTAATCTGCGCTGAGGTGCTCTCCGCCGCCGGACGAACGAAGGATATGCCAGCTTTGTTCGGCACCGAAAATGCGAACAAGGTGCCGGCTGCGGCGCTCTGGCTCACCAATGTGATCGTTCAGCTCTTCGTCATCAGCACCTATTGGTCGCAGGATGCATTCGCGCTGATGCTCAATCTCACGAGCGTGATGTCACTCATTCCGTTCTTCCTCGTCGCAGCCTACGGGCTCCTGCTCGTCCGTCGCGGCGAGACCTATGAGAAAAGCAGCCGTGATCGCAAGCGCGACATGATCTTTGCCGGCGTCGCCTTGGTCTATACGCTGTTCCTGATCTATGCCGCCGGGATGAAGTTCCTGCTGCTGTCCTTGATCCTCTACGCGCCAGGCACTGCACTCTATTTCTGGGCGCGCCTGGAACAGAAGGCGCGGGTCTTTACAGCCATCGAGTGGGGCCTCTTCATTGCAGCCGCCCTCGGCGCTGCTGTTGGAATACACGGACTGGCCACCGGCTACATCACCATCTAGGCAGGCAACTCCCGGGAGAACTCCCATGGCAAAGCAGACATCGGACACCTCGGCTCCCTTCGGCGTCCATTCAGAGGTCGGCCAGCTGAGGAAGGTGATGGTCTGCTCGCCAGGGCGGGCTCATCAGCGCCTTACGCCCTCCAATTGCGATACTCTGTTGTTCGATGACGTGCTGTGGGTGGACAATGCCAAGCGCGACCATTTCGACTTTGTTCAAAAAATGCGTGACCGCGGGATCGAAGTCGTCGAGATGCACAATCTGCTCGCCGAGACGGTCGCGATCCCCGAGGCCAGGAAGTGGATCCTGGACAACCAGGTTGTTGCCGATCAGGTCGGTCTCGGTCTGATCGACGAGCTGCGCGGTTATTTGGAAGGTCTCAATCCGCGCGAGTTGGCGGAAACGCTGATCGGCGGAGTATCGACTCACGACTTTCCGGATGCCCACGGCGGCGAGATGCTCAAGCTGGTGCGCGAAGCAGCCGGGATGACCGAGTATTTGCTACCGCCGCTTCCCAACACCTTGTACACGCGGGACACCACATGCTGGATCTACGGCGGCGTCACGCTGAATTCGCTCTACTGGCCAGCGCGGCACGAAGAGCCGATCCTCGCCACAGCCATCTACAAGTTCCATCCGGATTTCGCCGGCAAGGTCAACGTCTGGTGGGGCGATCCGACGCGCGATCACGGCCTCGCGACGCTGGAAGGCGGCGACGTGATGCCGATCGGCAAGGGCAACGTTCTGATCGGATTGAGTGAGCGCACCTCGCGGCAGGCGATCAGCCAGGTTGCCGCAGCCTTGTTCAAGAGAAAAGCGGCCGAACGTGTGATTGTGGCGGCTATGCCGAAGCTGCGCGCGGCGATGCATCTCGATACTGTCTTCACGTTCGCAGATCGGGATTGTGTCCTGCTCTATCCGGACATCGTCAACAACATCGCGGCCTTTTCCTACCGGCCGGCCGACAATTCCGCCGGCCTCGATCTACGCAGGGATGAAAAGCCGTTCGTGGATGTCGTGGCCGAAGCGCTCGGCCTGAAGAAGTTGCGCGTGATTGAGACCGGCGGCAACGCGTATATGCGCGAGCGGACCCAGTGGGATAGCGGCGCGAACCTGGTCTGCGCCTCTCCGGGCGTGGTGTTCGCTTATGACCGCAACACATACACCAACACCTTGCTGCGCAAGGAGGGGATCGAGGTGATCACCATTGTCGGTGCAGAGCTGGGACGCGGCCGGGGAGGCGGTCATTGCATGACCTGCCCGATCACCAGGGACGCGGTGGATTATTAGCCGACCTGCGGGCGCTCCGGCCCTGAAGGAGGGCGTTCACGGCCGCGTGGCATTCGGCCGTTGCTGGGTAGCATCCGGGGAGTTCCAGCCAGACGGCGTCTGCCGCCTCAATCACAGATTTAATTCCTGACCATTAACACGCCATAATCAGCCCCCACGCTCAGCTGATTCCAGGTGTACGCAGAAGCCATCGGGGGACACCATGCGCGCGCTGACGATTCTTTGGCTGGTCGTTGGATGGTTTGGAGCAGACACCGCTTGGGCGGCGGATGTTGATCTCACCGAACTGAAGGCGAGCGGTCCTGTGCCGTATTATTCCGCTCCGTCATGGAGTGTCGTTGGCTCCGTCGCGCCAACCTTCACTGACAATGCTTTGTTCAGCCGGAACAACCGCAGGTCGGATTTTTATTATGAGCCCGACGTCAGTCTCAGGTTGGATGGGAACCTCACAAGCGACCTGTCGTACCGGCTCTATGCTCGCGCCCAATACGAGGCCTTTGCGACCGAGAAGGACGGCAACGCCGCAGTGGCGCGAATGGGAGCGCGCTTGACCGAGAATTGGGACGGCTGGCGCTTCTCCGCTATTTACGAGAACCGGTACGATTTCGACGGTGTCTATCGCGATCTTGCTTTCACGTCCCACGACGTGATGGGCTCGGTAGCGCGCGACTTCCGCGTGAACAATGTCACGCTGTCGCCACTGTTGCTCCTGACCTACCGGTTTTCCGATCTTGCGGAAGCCCGCCGCTGGCGCTTTGACGCGGTGCTGGGTATCGAAGTCAAGCTGGACCCGAAATGGTCGATTGTGAGCACGCCATTGTTAGAAGCCTTTTGGTTCACGGACGGGCTGAACAGGGGCCGACAGGATCAGATCTACTCAGCGGACGTCGGGCTGAGGTATAGTTTCGCCAGCAACGTGTCGATCACGACCAGCGTATTGTACGAGGCGCGAACATCGAACGTTCCGGAGCGGCGATACAGGGATCTCAGGGTTGGTCCCCGACTTGATTTCGCGTTTTGAAGGGCTTGGAAGATGACGAGATGCGGGTGTGTATTGGTGGGAATCATCGTTGGTCTAACGGCCGCCTCCGTGGCTTCTGCGGATCCCCGCGATTCTGCTGACCGGAGCCAGCGCCTGGATACCGATGCACTGAGGGATGATGTCGGCGTTAACCGCCTCCAGGTGCCGTCTCATCCGCTGGTGCTTTCGCCGCCTCAACAACCCGCTCCGAGCGCGAAGGCAGGAAAGAAAAAGAAATCCAGCGCGAGCGGAGTTGGAGCCCGGTAGCGCACGGACGCAGGTGCGGCCGGATTGCCGTGGCGGTACCCGAGAACGACTTCACGAGTCTCGGAAGCCGCTGATTGCGCATTGGGGAGCTGTTGTCGACACAAGCAGCTCGTGAAGGCTTTCTACGATACTTTAGCATCTGTTGCATTTCATTTGAATCCAGTGCTGCCCAGTCTGGCACAAGTTGCATACTGCACCCCTTATTGAGATCCACGCACGGATTCGCGATTTCAATCTGAGGAGAATACTACTTGTGGTGCTATCAACCAGACAGTGTATAATTGGAAGACCCTTAGGGCATCCGCACTCTGAACCAGCAATGGAACTCGCCCGAAGGGCAGGACGGCGACTCCCGATATTGATCTTCAATGTCGGAGGCCCCGCAGCAGAGTGAGCGCGTACCGTGAAGCCCCATAGTTTTCCCGCCTCCGACTCAGTTCGAACCAGCGGCACGGGGTGGTTGCAGCTAGGTTTCGAAGAAGCCAGCGACCGCCTTTACTGGATGTGCTCAGCCGAGTTTCTCTTCGTGGTGCGCGCTTCGCTTGGCGGACGCTTCGTCTATGAGACGGTTAATCCGGCTTTCGAGTCGCGTCTCGGCATCTCGGCCGACGCTATCCGGGAGCTGGATGTCTCTGATTGCTTGAGCAGCGACGACATCGAACCCGTCTGCCAAGCCCTACGCGCCTGTCTCGCCGAAGAGAAGGAGGTCAGGGTTCGCCATCGTCTGGCGTTTGGTGGCCAACGTCAGAATATGGAGACGACGATCGTTCCCGTCATGGACCCCGCGGCCGGTCGTGCGGTCCGGCTAGTCGGCAGCCATCGTATGGCCCACATTGGTCCGTTCGAGGAAGCGTCTAGACCGCTGGACGATACCCACGCCCACGTCGACTTGGCATCCATTCAGGAGGAAATCCAGCAGCGGATTGCGTCTGATCTCCATGATTCGACGTGTCAGCATTTGATTGCGGCGAGCCTCGGCCTCATGCGGATCCGACGCAGCATGAGCGACCCGCCCAGCGCCGAGCGGCTCTGCGATGAGATCGATGCGTCGATTGACGAGGCGCTTAGGGAAATTCGTGCCTTTTCCTATCTGCTGCATCCCCGCAATCTGACGCACGATAAGCTCAAAGCCGCAATTGAGAATTACGCGGATGGATTTGCGGCTCGCACTTCGTTGCACGTAGCGACGAGGATCGTGCCCGAGGTCGATCTGCTGCCTTACGAGAAGCAGCGCACCTTGCTCCGGATCGTCCAGGAAGCACTCACGAACGTATTTCGTCATGCGCAAGCGACCAAAGTCAGCATCGTCATTGACGCGACCGACAGCCAGTTTCGGCTCACGGTCAACGACAATGGGCGGGGGCTCCGCGCTGACTATGGCAAACATCGTGCAAAGGCAACATCGATCGGCGTTGGAATTCCGGCGATGAGGGCAAGGCTCGAGCAGATTGGAGGAGCGCTGGACATCAGCTCCGATCAGGCAACATGGCCCTCGGGCACCATCCTGCGCGCAGTGCTTCCGCGTGGGCTGGCGAAGAGCGCGCGCAGCCGGCGTAAGGTGACGACCTCCGTGAGGCCCCCAGCAGGCACCCACTGAGGAAGAAGAAGAAGATGTTACCGGTGGCGGGTGGCTGCCGCGTAACGATATTGGAGTGCTCTGCCATGAAACACATTCTTATCGCGGATGATCACGAAGCGGTGCGATCGGGCCTGCGAGCGGTCCTCGAACAGCGGGCGGATTGGGAAGTCGTTGCCGAGGCGAACGACGGCAGCAAGGCACTTACGGCGGCAATCGAAAGCCGGCCGCATGTGGCTATCATCGACTTCTCCATGCCGCGGATGACCGGCGTGGAGGTCGCGCGGCAGATCAGGGATTATCCGTTGCAGACGGAGGTGTTGATCTTCACGGTGCACAAGTCGGGTCTGCTGGCGCAGCAGGCGTTTGAGGCAGGCGCCCGCGCGTTTCTGGCGAAATCGGATGCTAACAGATTGCTGTTGGCGGCCGTCGACGCACTTCTGGCGCACAAGCGGTTCTGCAGCGAAAGCTGTCGAGACGAGCTCGATCACGGCGGCGAGGGCGCAGATGGGCGCCGGAGGCTTACGCCACGCGAGCAGCTTGTGGTCAAATTGGTGGCGGAGGGTTACAGCAACAAAGGCATTAGCGCGATCCTGAACCTCAGCGTCAAGACGACTGAAGCTCATCGAGCGGCTGCGATGCGCAAGCTGGAGGTGAACTCAACCGCAGGTTTGGTTCGGTACGCTGTTCGTTCGCATCTGGTCGAGGCATGACAGCATATGATGTTCTTGAGGACCGCCACGTCGGTACATTCGCGGTGGCAGGCTCAGGGTTTTGCAGGATGGCGCTTAGAACCATGAGCGGCATGATCGTCTGACCTTGCCGCACTGAGCGTCTCCAGGGGTGCGGCCGGAATCGAGAACGGCGCCATGAAACGCATCTTGATTGCGGATGATCATGCGGTCGTACGTTCGGGACTTCGCGCGATCGTCGAAACGCAGTCCAACTGGATCGTCGCCGGCGAAGCGATCAATGGTGAACAAGCCATCGGATTGGCTCTGGAAACGAGGTCGGACGTCGTCATCGTCGACTACTCGATGCCCCTGATGAACGGGTTGGAGGTCAGCCGTCGGCTAAAGGCACTTGATCAGCATACGGAAGTACTGATCCTGACGATGCATGAAGACGAGGAACTGCTGAGGGACGCTATTCTGGCGGGTGTCCGCGGCTTCCTGTTCAAGTCGGATGCCAAGAAGCATCTGATTTCGGCGATCGAGGCGCTGCTCGACGGCAGGCCTTATTTCACCAGCGCCTTGATAGAGAAGCTGCTGAGTGATTACCAGCTCAACAAGCAGGGCAGGTCGGAGATGCTGCTGACGTCACGCGAGCAGAGCGTCGTCCAGCTGATTGCGGAGGGGCATACCAACAGATCGATATGTAATCTCTTGAACTTGAGTGTGAAGACGGTGGAGACCCATCGGGCGTCGGCCATGCGCAAGCTCGGGATGTCATCCACCGCCGAACTGGTCCGCTATGCCATTCGGAAGAAGCTCGTGGCGCCCTGAGGGATTCCGCCGTTGTCCTGAATGCCCGAGCGGTGGGTGGCTGTCGGCTTGGGCTGCCTTGTGCTGTTCCATTCGCGGGCTAATCCAATGTGAGCCGGCCAGCGGCCGTGGCCTGAGCACGACGCCTGCGCGGGCAACGCAACCTGCTGGATATCAACTTACTGGCAGTACACGCCCCGCCTTTGCTGGCGTGGGATTGAATGCGAGACCCGCAAGCTCCAACAGGACGCCAGTGGCAATCCCGGCAACTGTCGCTGACTTGATCCAAAGACGCTTCCTCGGATGCATGGCGAACTTCCTCGGCGCTGCCGATAACGGGAGCCGCATCAGGCGCAGCTGAACAATTGCATGAGCCTCGTGGACCGCTGACGTTGACTTCAGATCGGGGAAGATCCTGCCCCATTAAACAAGAGGAAGTCTGATCGTGAACGTTGCGCCGCCGTGATCTCGATTTTTTGCGGCTATCGTCCCTTGGTGCGCTTCAACAATAGTGTGGGCGATGGACAGGCCCATGCCCATGCCTTCCGCTTTGCTAGTAAAGAAGGGTTCGAAGACTTCCTTTAATTGGTCTTTTGGAATGCCCGATCCGCAATCCGACACGGACAGCTCGGCAGAGCCCTCGGCGCGCGAGGTCTGGATGCTGATGATGCGGCTTTCGCTCGGAGTGTCCTTCATCGCCTCGATCGCGTTCACGACAAGGTTCAGAATGACTTGTTGAAGTTGGATGCGGTCGCCCAGGATCGGAAGCGCCTCCGGCATGATCTGTTCAATCAGCTCCACTTTTCGTCCAACGGCCAGCATCGAAAGAAATTCGATGGTCTCACGAACAAGATCATTGAGATCCAGTTTTTTCAGCTCGAAAGGTGCCTTCTTAAGGAGGCTCCTCATCCTCCGGATGACTTCGCTGGCGCGCCGGTCATCCCGCAAGATATCGTCAACAATCTCGGCCAGCCCCGCAATGTCAGGGTTCTGAGATTTTAAGATTAACTGCGCGGTCTCGGCATTAGTCAGAATGGACCCGAGCGGCTGGTTGATTTCATGCGCGATTGTTGCGGTCAGTTCGCCAGCTGTCGAGAAGCGATTAACATGGGCCAGTTCGGCCATGCGTTGCCGGGACTGCACTTCCGCCAAATGACGTCGATGATGCTCCCGAAGCAGGGTCGATATCAGCCCGCCTTGCAAAAGTATAACGCCGGTGATCAACGAGATCTGCCACCAATACCGTTCCCACACTGACGGCTCGCGGAAGTAGATGGTGCTGCCAGGCGGCAGACGGCTCTCGGAAATTCCCCAGCGCTGCATTTGTCGCCAGTCGAACATGGGCGCTGCCGGGACGACGAATGTCGGCTTAATGTCGCCGGCCCTTTCACCGTCAAGAATGCGCAGGGCGACCTCCGCGGCCTTCTTGCCCTGTCCGGCAATGACCTGCATTGGACCGCCGACGATGCCTCTACCGAAAAAGGTCGCGTCGTGGAAAAAGATCGGTGCATTGGCCGCGTCAAAAAGCCGTGAGAACGCGCTGTTGCCTTCATGGGTCACTCCCGCCGCATCGACGGTCAGTCCAAGCCAAAAAATGGCGCTGTGTGGCGGGAGGTTGGCCGCGTCTTTGAGCATATCCTCAAAGGAAAGCTCATCGTACCACCGAAACTGCACGCGGTCGGCAAACAGCGCGGTGGATTTGGCCAATTCGTTCCGCCAAAATGTTTCGCCCGGCGAAGCTCCCACAACAATGGCGATAGTCTTTGTTTGGGGCAGGACGCGCACGACGTTATCAAAAAAAGCGACGTCATTGTTGGCAACCGCCACCACCGTGTCGTATTCGGTCAGTTTGTCGAGGTCCACCCGGCGACGCTCTACCAACGTGAAGAGCATAGGGGTTGTTGGAAAAAGGTCCTTCCGGTGCGCCTGCACGAAATTCGCGGCGGGCGAGCCGATAGCGATGATAAGGTCGGGCTGCTGATCATGGTTGAGCGCACGAAGGTAGTCGACAAATGCTGCGTCTGATTTGTCGCTGGCCGCCCGGGCATTCAGAAGCGAATGGTCCTGAAAGGTCACGAAAGGACGTTGGCTTATTCCGGCGCGAAGGGCCTCGGAATAGTCGGTCCACGGTTGGAAGCGAAGACCGTATGAATGCAGCATCAGAATCCGTTTCGGCGTTGGACCAGCCGCTTGACTTTGACACGGGGTCGCCAGCAACCATGCAATGGCCAGCGCAGCGGTGAATATCCGCGCAAAAAAAGGTCGCCATGGTACCGCCAAGCGCATAGTGCTCCGTTCTCCGACTGAACAGGAACCGTAACGGCTCGACCAGACGATTGACAGACGAAAGAGCGCTACCAGAAAGTCGGATCTGGAAAAGCACTGGAGCGGCTTCGAAGCGCAGATCAAGGCCCATTTCGCGAGCGCCGGCAAGCAGATCCAGCAGCAGCAGGCTACGCGTAAGGACACCGCAGTGGCGCAGGGCGAGGCGTGGCGCGTGGCCGCGGATCGGATCCGTGAGGCGGCCGGCAAAGTGGCGGGAGCGCGGACCACCGATCTCGATGCCGTGCTCAAGCAACTGAAGTCGGACGGCGTCCCAAGCTGGAGCACGCCTCCAGAAGCGGAAGCTGGCGGGCAGCGAGTCCTCGTCTTGTCTGCGATTAACCAGCGATTCTCAGGTGCCGATCGGCCAGTGTGGGCCGAAGGTGCGCAGGCGTGGTTGTCGGCACTGTGAGCATGGACCGTATTAGCCGGAGCTAGCTCAAACTTGCCCATGATGGATTGGACCGATTGATCAGCCAGCATAGAAGCTCGAATGTTCAACGCGGCGAACTCTAGATTGATCATTGTGCAACCGGCAGGCCTACGCTTCTGTCGGAATCGACCGTTGATTGCGCGTGCGCATCTTTCGGCGCGGAAGCACCTCGAATTCCAAAATGCTGAACCCACCCTCGAATGACGCGAACGATAGCGGGGTGATGCGCCACCCCAAGCGCACTCGCGGTTGGGGTTTTCGCTGTAAGCCGTTGATCTGCAATGATCGGATATTGGGCCAGTTGGAAAAATTCGCTTGAGAAACCAATGGCGGTAGCGTGCCTCTTAATCAGCGGGTCCCAGGTTCGAGCCCTGGTGCGCCCACCATTTAAATCAAGACCTTAGCGAGAGAAACCGTTTGAGAAGGCCGAACTAAAACGGTTTTTCAAACGGTGTTTTTTGACGGCCGGGCGGCGACTCTCGGCATTGTGATGTGCTCTCCTCGTCTCCGCGGAGGCCAAAGGCGTCTCGAAGGCCGCCCGACAGAACTGCTCCATCAATGTTGCATCTGGGTCAGAGCCGCCCGAGACATGGTCGGCATCTTCCCACTTCCTTTCAATGTCATCGGCGGCGCATTGGGGCAGCTGCGCCGCGCTCCCATCGAAGTAGTGGTTGAAGTCGACGTGCACCCTCATGTTGTCCGGGCGGTAGGCCGCCATGCGATCGTGGAGAAGAACGGACGCTGCTCCGAACGCCGATAGACCGATTTGTGCGTCGGTGATCTCGAGTCTTCCGTCTCCGGGTCGATCGGCAGGTCACGAACCCGGCCTTGAGGAAGCCTCCCGCCTGCTCATTGTGCACCCGCGGGATTGGGCGACAGCCGTAGCATACTGCCGTCGCGTTTCAGGCCGCCAGGGATGAGCGAAGCTCCGGCGAGCAACCAGTTGAGCGCGACGTCTGAGAGCCGAGCCTCGTTCTCGAGATAGCCGCCGCCGACATCGGCGTGCACGCCCGAAAACCAGACCTGTTCGAAGAAAAGGTTGTCGTGCACGTCTCGTTTGTCCTGCTTCTCGGCCGTGGGCGACCAGGTGACACGCTTGAAATCGGCGCGGCTCTCGTCGATCGAGATCGCATGTTTAGCGTAGCCCACCCTCGGATTGAGGGTCGTGTCGTAGAATTTGTGCTTCGGCGGAGCGAGATGCACCGTCTGCAGGCGCTTCCAGAATCCATAACCGGGCAAGATGGCGCGATCTTCAGATAGTTCATGAAAAAAGCAATCAGCGCTGTGGCGATGCCGAGGTAGCTCAGAATCCAGGCCACCCATCTGGACCATGGAAAGACCGGCTGAAGGAAGCCACCTAGCCAGTGCAACCCGATCAGTAGCGCAATGCCGGAGGTCACGAACGCCGCGCCCAGATATTTGTGGCCGAGGGCGGCGGGATCAACTTGGCGCCTTCCGCGGGCGTCAAGGCGAAGCTGCTTGGCAGCAACTGGATCGGTCGCTTTGAGTACCAGCACTACGACTTCGGTAGCGCACATCTCCAGTTCACTGCCATCTCCACCAGCCCTCCTAGTTCGGCGGACAGGGGCGGAAGTCAGACACTGGATGTGGTACGCGCCCGTCTATCGTACAAATTTGGTGGGGATGCGGTCGTCGCTCATTATTGAGGCGCAGTGCGGGCCAGCGAGGCAGCCTTCACTTGGCTTCGTCCTTGACGATGTCTGTCAGGCTCTCAAGCTGGTGGGCCAGCGCTGTCCAGCTACGGGCGACATTCATTAGTACCGAGCACCGGCGGGCAGAAATCCGCCCCTCCTTTGCTTTGGCGTTGCATTCGGCAGCATACTCTCGGCACTGTTCTGCGCTTGGCACTGCTGTTGCTCCTGTCAAGAAGCTTAGCTTACGTCCGATAGCCAGAAGAGAATTGAAGCAGATCAAGCAGGCAGCTCGCAAATCGATTTTTGCCATTACCGGCTACATTAGGCCAGTTACCGCCGGCGAATGAGAACAGATCGCAATTGTCGTCGCATCGCGAGAAAAGCCGCTCCCTGGGCGGTGGACAGAGCCACCGCGCACGGACAAACGCGGCCTAACGCGGCATGCTTATGTTTAGCAAAGCCCCTTGCAAAACCGATCGCCAAGTCAATGTCCGATCGGCAAATATCAATGAGCGACCTGCACATGCCGCGGGGACCCGCTGGCAGGGAGCACACCGAAGCACAGCATTGCAACGTGTTTGGCAAGACGGTATTCCACGTGACATCAGTCACAACGGTGACACGATTTGCAGTTTATCGCGTCCCGCGCAGCGGGCTGACTCTCCTCCTTACCTGGTGGGTTGATCTAGATCAAATCGGGCACTTGCCACTATGGGTGATTACTCTTTGGAGCCGCGGGATGCAGGTCCTGTGACAGCAAATCGCGATTAGTCTGTCGGTCACTCGTTACGGGAGTCATCACAATGAGGTGCAGGTTCAGTATCGTTACGTTCGTCCTAATCGCCCCAACGTTCGCCAGTGAGGCGCTTGGCACAACGACGGACATTCGCAGCATCACCTGTAGCGAATATCTCGCCATGCCGGCTACACCGTCGGGCAAATTTTCGGCTTGGATGACCGGCTGGTTTAGTTATGAAAGTCGGAGGACGTTTGTTGATTTTGACCTGCATCGGGCAAATGTCACAAACGTAAGAGGGTGGTGCCAGTCCAACCCGAATGCCAGTGTGATGGTAGGGCTGGAAAAATCGATAGGCGTAACTGCGGTGCCTAACGCTACGCTGGATTTTAACAAGATCACCTGCGGAACTTGGTTGGCATACGGTCCAGCGGATCAAGATTTTGTAAGATACTTCATGAGCGGCTACTACAACGCAGCAGCAAGCAACAGTGTATTGGACTACGAGCGCCTGCAGAGGAACTCCAGTGCGGTCGTCGCATACTGCAAGAAGAACAAATCCCGCACTTTACCAACGGCCATTCAGAATAGAGCTAGTTAGCTGGACCAGTCTCCCGCCGCTTGCGAGCAACAGAGCGCGCCGTGTATTAGTTTGACTCCTGTTGATGGCCGTCAGCCAAGTAGCGGCGCATTTCATCGAGGTTCGCTCAGTGACGCATGTCGGACAAGATTTGCGAAGCTTGGAGTTCTTCGCAGTTTGACTCATTTGAGACCTCGGCCGACCGCAGCCGACCTTCCAGTTCGGAACCGATTTATTTCACAACCAAATGCTTCCTGGCGGCTACGGCGGCGGGAGCGGACGGGGAAATAGTGAACGTTAGCCAGGTGTTCCATCCCGACGGACGGTTCGCTGCACCAAATTCGCCGTATCCCCTCAGACCAAGGAAGCCCTGCATGTCTGCGACCGGGAAGCTGTACCCGATTTGCGGACCGACACCGAAAACGCGTGACCTGAAACTACCGAGGATCGGGTTCTGGCCGGAATCGTCGGTGACTTGCTGGTAGACGTATCCGACAATGCCGACGAAAAGCTGCTTAGTGAGGGAGTGCGATGCGCCCCAGTCGAAGTGGAAATCGATGCCGCTCCGGTACTGGGTGTCGGGATTCCTGAAATTGTAGGTCAGGCCGGCGACGCCCGAGATTTCGTTTCCTGCCGCCGGGTCGAAATAGGTGTAGCCGCCCCCAATGTCGATCGCGCCGTGCCCGAGCCCGATATTGGGAATCCGCGTCGGATCATAGTCGCCGACGGGAACATTGCCCGTGACGTAAGCCATGTAATTGTCGACGCCAAGGTTCCATAGTAGTTGCGCGAAGGGCGCGAGGTCGCCGTAGGAGGTAAGCGAGCCTTCGAGCATTCCGGTACGCGTCACCACAATCGGTCCGGCTATCGCTGTCAGTGTTCCGGCGATACTAGTGGCGGCTCTGCCGTACTGGCCCGATATACCTACGACCAACTGACCGCCAAGCTCCGCCGTAGCGAAAGTGTACGATGGCGTAAGGGCGACCAGATCGGCCCGCCCGTTCAGACGCAGATTCAAATTAACGTTGACGTTCGCGGGGATTTTGCCGGCCAGGATCTCTTTGGCCGCAGCAGCACTCCCCGCGGCGGCGACGCTGGAATGGTAATCGATGACACTGAGCGCCCAGCCCGGTGTCTGCTGCACCGCGGAGAGACTTGCAAACTGACCCGGAAACCAGAATGAGCTACCGCCCTGGTCGGCATGCGAAACATCAGCGCAAAGCACGAGAGCGGCCACCGCCAGATAGTTGATGACGCAGCTTCCCTGTTTGTTTGATCCCATTTGCAAACCTCTGGGCAGTACTTGCAGCAAGCGCTGTTACAGCAAAGCGCTCCGCGAACTGCAGGACCCAGGTTACGACGGCCTTCACTACTAGGCACAAGCAACGTCAAAATGCGTCACAGAATGGTAACAGCTCGAGACAATTGTCTTGGGCGATGACGCAGTTGCAGCCCTCAAGGTGCTTGCGCTGGAGATGCTCGGCTTCTCGAGCGCCAAGATTCATAAGCACAAAAAAAGCCCCGGCATGCCGGGGCTTTGGTTTGCCAAGGTGGGTGCGATCAATATCTTGCCGCGACCGGTGCGCCGTATCCACCGAAGCGGTAGTTCAACCGAAGCGTGACCATATC
>NZ_JBVVPM010000070.1:0-36450 GCF_055811255.1 Bradyrhizobium sp. MI1.11 | reverse complement strand
CGAAAACCGAGGAGTCCGACGAGCTCTAACGGTTAACTGGAAAGATCAGCGCGCTGCGGCCTACCGCGTAGGGTTACGCTCGTTATCGCCAAACATAGGTAGTTCGAGAGGACACCATTCCCGACGGGTATCAATTGCATGCCCCTTCGTTGCTTCCGCACATAGGCACGCACGTTTAATCTGACTTGTGCGTAGTTGATGAGACCGCCTGCGCACGAATGCCGCTACTACAGCATTCGGTGACATTATAGCTGGTCAGAGGAGAGAGATCATGAGACGCACAGTATTAGCACTATCCGCCGTCCTCGGTGCTAGCGCTATAGCGACCGCAGTCTTCGCACAGCAACCACAGCTACCACCACCCGACGATTGGCACGCCACCGGCCGGTATCTTCCTGAATACACGAAAGATGGCGAGCTTATTCTGCCAAAGAACTTCCACGAATGGGTTTATGTCGGTTCGCCACTGACGCCAAACTTCTTAAACCCCCCTCAAGCAAACTTCCCTGAATTTCACAACGTCTATATCGAGCCTGGTTCTTACGATATTTACAAGAAAACAGGTCTGTTCCCCGAGGGAACAATCTTCGTGAAAGAACTGCAGCTCATGCAGCCCGCCACTCATCCGGACGGTTCGAGAACTGAGCCATCTGGGAAGGGATTCTTCCCGGGCGCCTTCAACGGCGCGGATGTGACGGTCAAGGACAGCGAGAGATATAAGGCAACCAACGGCTGGGGCTACTACAACTTCAACCACCATGAACCCAAGGCAGCCACCGCGAAAGTCCGGCCAATCGAGGAATGCGCCTATTGCCACATTGCGAGTGCGAAACGGGATGACGTATGGACGCAGTTCTACGTGTTGCTCGACCAGGTGCCGGTGCCGCCTGGCCAGAACTCTTCTAAAAAAATGCCGCCCAGCCAGAATCCTTCGATTACAAAGTAGGAAACCCTGTGATGACATTTCTCAGAAGTGCGGCCGTGGCGTCCGCGTCCTTCATCGTAGTTACGGTCGGGTGTCTTGTTTCGCAGCCCGTAGCCAGCCAGCCCGCCCCTGCGCAGGAACAACTTGTTGATGCGGCAGGCAACATGCATATCCCGAAGAACTACCGAACCACCTACGAATTCCTTGGGAGTTGGTCTGTCGCAGGTGACAAAGGCGCTAAGCAAATTCACGTCGTCTACGCTTCGCCCGGAACTGCGGCAAGCTATCGCACAACGGGCGAATTTCCCCAAGGTTCGATCCTGGTGAAGGAGGTTTACGACGCGGCCACTTCGGATATGACGACTGGAACGGTCAGCCATCAAGAACTTCTCAAAGGTTGGTTCATGATGGTGAAGGACGGTAAGAACAGCCACCCCGATAATAAGTTGTGGGGCAACGGCTGGGGCTGGTCTTGGTTCGACGCGGGCGATCCCGTGAAAACGACCTCAACGAACTTTCGTTCAGATTGCCTGGGCTGCCACATCCCAGCCAAGGCGACTGACTGGATCTATGTCCATGGCTATCCCGGGCTAAAGAAGTGACGGATCGTTAGCCACGTCCGCTTGGATGTCGTGGGTAAGACCAGATGTGTGGGTAATACCAGACTGGATGCAGAAAAAGGTAGGGTCATGAAGCACAGTAAAAAGTTCAGCAGATGCATTTGTGGATCGATGATGATCTTTCTTCTGTCGTTTTCGGCACCCCAAGGGAGTCTAGCAGCCGGTCCGGTAACCTACAAAAAAATCACAAAGCAATTCCTCACGTCGGGCAAAGTGGACCTTGTACGGGAGGTGGTGACCCTGCCGCTCCATCGCGGCCGTCTTGCCTCGGGAGAAACTGTTTGGTTCGTGCTTACCGACGTAAGTGACTACGCTACTTCGAAAGACATGGGGCTCACATGGGCGCCGAGTCTCGCTAAGGCAAAAGACTTGACGAGCACACGGGTTGCGGAAATGGATGAGTCGGGTAACTTCACGTTCCAATCGGGCCGGGTCGATTTCTCACCGTCACAAACGTTGGTGGGGGGGGAGGCGCCGCATTTTTTTCCGCCTAGGACGGCCCGAGCCGGATCTGTCGGGGATGTGCACTACAGCCCATTGGCTCGGGTGGCTAATCGCAAGGACATTGTCTTTAACGCTCCAGTCATCGCTTTTAATGTCGAGCCCGCGAAAATCGCGTTCTGCAACGGCAGTCCTGATTACTCTGTCGTGACGGACTCCGTGGCGAGCATCTGTCCTGACAAAGGTACCGTTGACTTGAAACTCCGGTTTGGCTTCGCAAACGGCAAACACCTGCGTTATCTTAGTTTTGACGCAAACTCCGAGGAGTCGGCGACCCTCGAGTCGTCCACCTTTGCGCCTGCGGAAAGCGACATTCTTCAGAGCGGCGCGATTGAGGTGATCTATACGATTGTGAACGGCAAGATGGGTGAGAACGATCCGAACCGCCAGGGGCTCGACAGTGCCATCAACGGAGAGGGCCCCTCGCTCGACATCCTCGCGCACTTCAAGGAGATCAGCGCCGGATACTCTCCGATGTGGGACGTACGACTCGCCGAGTGGACCCAGGAGGCTATCTCGAAGGATCAACGGAAACTGATCACTGACGGCGACGATCTCGAAGCAAAAAGTGCGTCAGGTTTGCTGGTGAGTCCTGCGGGCGGGCCCGTGAAGACGACGGGGAATCTCGTGAATTGTCCGGTCGTAGGCTTCACCAATGAATAACCTCTTGCCCACATAACTGCCAATTCCCTGTGGCAGCGGCGCGTCTCGCGTCGCCGCTCTGCCCTTGACGTTGCCCCCAAGTTTTTTCAGTTTTGAGTTCGCTCTTGCCGGCGGATTTGCCCGGTTGGGCGGTGCGAGCGACGGGAGCTGGCGCGGAGCCTTTCGGGTAGCGCAGCGCCAGATCCTGGCGCGGGCGGCAGGTCATGGCGAACTCGGACGGGTTCTCCATCCGAGCTGCGAATGCAGGCGGCGTTCGTGAGCAATCGCCCTCAGGCGCTGGCGGTGGTTAGCAGCGTCAGCCTGGGTTGTCTGATATCTCATGGTCATGCGGCAGCAGCCGCTTTACACGCCCGCCGTTCGCTCATCCCGTGAGCATCCACCAGATGAGCGACAGCTTTCCGCTTCCCCGCGAGCGTCACCATTTCCTTCCCAGGAGATCCTTCAAGGCCGCATTGTCAACATGGCGTCAGCCAGAAGCCGCTTCAGCTTCGTGTTCGCTTCCTTGTTGCCGTCTCGCGCTTTTCTATGCATTACGCGCGGCCATGGCCCCGCGCCGTCACGCAAGAGCGGCCCCGCAAAACGGCCTAATTTTACTCACCACCCACGCCGAAGCGCGTGTAAGGCGAGAGTGGGTTGGGCATCCACTCTCAGACGTCGTCGAACATCTGCTGCATCCCAGCTTTCGGTAGGGACGCGGATTTGGGCCTAGGTTGCCGTCCATCTCGACCCTTTGCGCTCTGGCTCCGCAGCCGATTTCCAGAGCACCTGGCAAGCGCATGAGCCTCGAAGTAGCTGACGTGCACGACGGGCGGGTCGGATCGACCAGTTGAGACTTCAGCGTCATCGTCCCGTGCTGGCCGTTCGGGGTCTGCCACTTACGCGGCCCCGACCGGCCCTTAGGCCGCTCATGTTACATCCGAGCTCGATCAGCCCAGCGACCTCCCCGGCCCGGGAGCAACCAAGTTAGCGACTGCTCGGGTCGACATGCGCGCGCTATTAGACTTCGTCCACTGCCGGCCCGCGTGATCATGACGCGCCGAGGACGCTGCAGCCGCGCCTCAGTGTCTCGTACTAGGCATTGAACAGGAATGTGAACCGCTCATCGAATGGCCGTAGTCCGTCAGATCAGCGAGAGCGATGGCCAAAAAAAGCAGGTCGCGTATGTGAGGTGCCAGGTTCGCAGAGCCCGCATCGGTCATCGACTGGGTCCGTTGCGCCCGCGACGGAAATCGGTTCTCCGTCCTACTCGTTCGTGTGCCGGACTATCGCTAGAACTGCTCAAGGCCACCTGAGCACGAGCGCCGATTGGAACGGATGCGCAAAGGCAGTTGCAAGTCCTCACGAGAAATCAAATGGGCCATTCAACGCGCATAGACTTGCGCACGCCAAACGTCATGGAATGATCCAGGGCCGAGAATCTGAGGCCTTGCCCGGCCGTCCAAACCTCACCACCTTGTCGCGTTCTGAGCGACTTCGCAGGAGCGGCGAGAGCAGTTTGCAAACGCTTACGACACACCCGCCGCGGGGCTGCGCGCGCGCCGCAGGCCACCGACAACGCAATCGCCCGTCAGGCGGCGTTCCTGCGCGGCAACTTCCATTGTGGACGAACACGATGGCAAGTGTAGCCGTTCGGATAGCGTTCCAGGTAATCCTGGTGCTCTGGCTCCGCCTCCCAGAAATCGCCAGCGGGCGAAAGCTCGGTCACCACTTTGCCCGGCCACAGCCCTGAGGCCTCGACGTCGGCGATGGTCTCCTGTGCGACGCGGTGCTGATCCTCGTTTATGTAGAAAATCGCCGACCTGTAGCTTGCACCCTGGTCGTTTCCCTGCCGGTTGAGAGTCGTCGGATCGTGGATCTGGAAGAAGAACTCAAGCAGGTCGCGGAAGCTAGTCTGACTCGAATCGAACGTGATCTCGATCGCTTCCGCGTGTGTGCCGTGGTGGCGGTACGTGGCATTCTCGACGTCGCCGCCGGAGTAGCCGACCCGCGTTGAGATCACACCGGGCAGGCGCCGCACCAGCTGCTGCATCCCCCAGAAGCAACCCCCTGCCAGGATCGCGCGTTCTGTAGTCCCTGCCATTTTCAGGCCTCCTGCTTTGCAAAGAACCTCACGTACTCGCCGAATCGCTCACACCCCAATTGGTCGCGGTGGATTACGCGAAGGGGGGCCGAGTTGACGCAGTATCTCAGCCCTTCCTTGTGGCAACGCCCCGTCAGGTAAAACATGGCCGAGGTGGCTGTCTCAGTGCTTGGAGCGGACCTCTGTCTCCGTGTATGCCTGCGAGCTGTCACCGTTCTCGAGGACACTTGCGGCCTCGAGATGCCGCTTTTCATTTCGAGCGCGGCGCAATCATGAACATCGCCGGTCATGTCAGCGCTCCCGGCATGAAGCAGCGAATGTGCGGTTGGTCGGTCATCTGAAAACCGGAGCTATACCACACCCATACCAACGTGCTATGGTCCATGTTGGGCTCGGTAACGAGGGCATCGTCGGGAACATCAACCCACTCGGTATCGCCCTTCTTCATGTCCTGACCGTTGGAGGCGGATCTGTAGAGGTCGGCGGTCTTGGGCACCATAACCCTGTAATGGCTTTCCTTCTTGTTTTGAGTGGTCCATTCGACATCCCGCAGATGTAGGGCGTCGGAGCCATCACAGCAGGGGCCAGACTTACTACGGAGTTTCGCAAACCACGGGTTCAGCTCCGGGTGCATTGCATCATGGCCGTTGGAAGATGGCAGGTTCATCGTCAACATTAGGGCGCTCGCGAGCACGCACCTGACGATCAGGTAACAAGCCGAAATGAGAGGACCGCAGTTCTCTTCGGGGGTAACACTCGACACTACGGTCCCCTTCATCCGGACTTCCCAAAACCGGCTCCTTTGGATTGGGGCCGTTGGGGTGGAGTCAGTCTTGGGTGTGTCAACCATCCAATCACTCGGCCATACTCAAGAACGACTCACCGGGATAGTGCAGAAGCGAGCGGAAAACGCCGACGTTCTGGTAGAGTGAAGTCAGGACTGCTGCTTGCATTCCGCTTTCGCGTTGACCAAGAAACGGCGTACGCAATGGGCACAAGACGACTTCAAAGGCGTGAAGTTCACTTCGGGCTTTGGCGGGCGCTCGCGCTTTCCGTGAAACTCGGCCATCCCGTTTCGCTGTCGAGCTCGTCGAAGCATGCGAAGAGCGGCTCGCTGGAAACGTCGACGCAGAGACCAGACTCCCTGTTGTCCCAGGATTTGTTGCAGAAGGGAGCGCTCGATCCGATCAGTCTGCGTCTCGCGATACTGCTCGGCAGTCAACTTCGAGACCGCTTCGGGGTTGTTCCTGTAGGTCGGCATTCGCCGTACTCCGTGGTGTGCTACATTGTTGAAGATATGTACCGGGTCGTCGTCCGTCCAATCACCTCCGGCTATCGAAACGATGCCATGAGGATCGACATTGGAGGTGTTTCAATTTGCAAGGGCCTATTCAACTTCTCCCAGGAGGCGGGTCTGACACTGCTGCAACAGGACTTTGAATCGGGCTACGGCGAAGGCGTGTACCAGGGACTGCGGTACGGCGTCACCGGGCGGAAGTCTTCACGGAAAGCGAATCCAGCCCGTTCGCGCGAGCGGTCGCCGGCGGCGACGTCGTCAGCTTCAACCTTTACCGGCCGAGGTCGGGTGAGGCTCTTTGCGTCCTGCGAAATACCAGCCAGGCGAATTTGTTCTCGGGCATCTCCCCAGGGAGCGGAGAGCATCGACCCGCCGAGGAGAGTTGAAACGCATGGAAGCTGCACTCGAGACCGCAGTTGACGTTTTTCGATTCAGCCGGGCACGGCGACTTAGGATCGCTCCCGTCTGCGGTGAAGTGGCGTTCACCGCCGCGCTCCATCGTGATCCTGACGGCCTTCGCGCTCGCTTCTGATTCCGTGTAGCTCGCCGCGAGCGTCTCGAGAGATAAACGATCGGCTCTCGTCACTCAGAGTGTTCGCTCGACGGGGGGGCACGCCAGCAAACTTCTCCAGTGCCGGTTGGGAGTGCGGCCTGTTGCCTCAGCATCCGAGCTGATCGTCGTGCTCGGGGAGGACGTCAGCTGCCGGCGCCAGGTACCGGGACGCGCCCTCGCGGAGACCGCCACGAACCTCCACGGCTCACCAAACGCGATCAGAACGTGGCAGTTGCCTGGCCGCGTCGACCTCGCGGTCGAGCGGAAGGGGTGCTAGCTGCGTGGAATTCAAGGCGGGACGTCTCGGAGGCATGGAGCCGGCCGAGCAAACCCTGCTCGTCGACCTCAGACGAACGCGCCGCTCACGTCGGCTTCAGGATATCGATGAGCCACCGACGGTTGCGCTCCTGACTCCACACGGATAGCGGACGCGGTCGCCGCGGTCATGGGATCGTGGACCTTCATCATCGTCCAGAGCGTGATCCTGTGCGTCTGGACATGGGCAACCTGGTGGGACGATCAGGCGCTCGGATCCTTACCCGCTCACTCTTCTCAATCTCGCGCTTTCGTTCCAGGCGGCCGACGCCGCGCCAGTCATCATGATGAGCCACAACCGGCAGCAGGACATCGATCGCGAGGCGGCGGAGAACGACTACGGATCAACGTGAAGGCGGAGCTCGAGATAGAGTTGTTGCATGAGAAGATCGACCAACTGCGCGAGCGTGAAATCCTCAAGCTAACGGAGGCAGTCAGGATGCTGACCGTGCTGCTGGAAGAGCCGGCGTCGGGTGCACGCGAGTCCGATGCGGAAGGCGGAGGGCGGTCATAACCAGCGACTATCGACTTCATGGCGTGATGTCATTTTTCATTCGCCGCGCGGAAGTGCATAACGGTACCTTGCTCATCCGGCGCACGGCCGCTTAGCGGGCTTACGCGGCTCTCGCCCGCAGAGAGCAGCCATACGCGAATGACTGAAGCGGTTCTCGCAACCCGGGCGATGGCAGAGCTGCGCGATGGTCGAGATCCCGGAGGACGCCGCTATGAAGAGCTTCTTTCGCAACCGTATCCGAAACGTCCGGCTACACCCAGGGACAGCATGTTTCCGTGCGGCTGATGGGGCCAACGGCTACACTGCCGTGCTTAGACCCTCGATCGACCGGGCAATTCTACGTCGAGAATCGACTGCGTCGCAGCACTCTAGGAGCGAGATACGAGTATGTTTTCAGTGATTTTTGAGATGCTCCCCAACAAAGAGAGCCGGGATGACTATTTCGACAACGCCAAGAGGCTGCACCCCGAGCTGGAGCAGGTCGATGGCTTCGTCGACAATATCCGATACAAGAGCCTGATTCGCGAGGGCTGGATCCTTTCGCTTTCAAACTGGCGGGACGAGAAGTCGCTTGTCCGCTGGCGCTCCCACCGGCGTCATCATGAGGTTCAGCAGAAGGGGCGCGAGGAAATCCTCGCGGACTATCACCTGCGCGTCGGCCAGATCACTGCCGACAATCAGGTGCCGACGGGGTACGCAGTCACTGAGCAAAGGCTCGATGAGACCGAAGTCGGGGAGGGAACGACGGTGACGCTTATCAACGCGACTCGCCCCGGGGAGTGGAAGCAAACCGACAACCCGTACGATTGCGCCGAGTGGCTCGGCCTGAACCCGTGGGCTCCCGACACCACGTCCTGGGACATCTTCGAGGCCGTACTTACGCCCGGCGACCTGATTCTGCTCATATCCTGGAAGGACGCCGGTGCAGCGCGGGCCTACGAGGACGCTTACGCGCCGAATGAGACGGCACGGGTTCGGACAGTGCGGATCGTACGCGATTATGGCAAATACGACCGTCGCGAGGCACCTCAGTACTATGCAGAGGCCCAGGGCGGTAAGACCCTCTACGCCTGAAACCGCTCCGTCGTGAAGGCCGCCCAGCTGCGAATTAGACCGTGCGTCGGCGAAGTCGCGAGCCGCGGAGCAGCCAGCGTCGCTCTCGCGAGGTGACAGCGACGAACACGATCAAGGAGACCCGCCGAAATGAGGACGGCGTAGGCCGAGGCATCGCTGAAATCCGGGTTCTGCTAACGCGTCGCTCGTCTGGCTCCTCATCGTGTTCCGCTCGAACATCATAGCGGCCTCGTTGCGCTGGCTTGGGCGATCCCTCGAAGCGTCCTTCTGTCGTCCAGTGGTGATCAGGGCTTACGTGCTCTCGTCGTTAGCGAGCGTGAGCCGGAGGCGCGCGGAAAGGTCCGTGTAAACCGATCGTGCACTGACCTGCTCGGCTCGCCAGCCAAGACCCAAGTCAAACTCTGAAAGGAAAGCACGATGACGAATTCGAACGATGATGGACCTCTCCGCCTCAGGCTGAGGTGGCCGGAGACCTTGACGACGCTGGCACGCTTAACGGCCGTGCCGGCGCATCGGTGTTCTCAATCGCGGCCCCGACAGCAGGGGCGGCACCGGGGGGCGGCCCCGACGAGTTGCTAAGTGCTTCGCTCGCCGCATGCACGGCGATGACCACACGGCTGCAGGCGCGAAGGCGGAAAATGCCGCTATCCGACGTCGCAGTAGCCGTGTCGTACCACCATGTCAGGGATGGCGGCTGCGACTGCTTCGAGCGCTCCATCAAGCTCGAAGGAACGCCTGGCGACGAGGCCGCGCACAACTGATGCAGGCTGCGAACATGTGTCTCGCCGAGCGGACGCTGGGCCTTGCGCCGAGATCCGCGCTAACGATAACGTCGGCATCGGGCCGGCGGCAAGCTATGACGACAACTTGAGCGAGCTTCCGATTCCGTACATCACCCCCGATTAGCGGGCCGCGAGATAGTCCGCGAGCACTACGGCGTTGTTGCGCTTGGTATCGTGCGCGCCGAAGAGCAGCGTGACTTTGCCCGTCAATGCAAGATTTGTCAGGTGCTCGACTGCGGCGCGATTGGCGCGGAGCTCCTCGAAGTATCGCTTGTGAAACTCGCGCCACCGGTTCCGGTCATGACCAAACCAGGTCCTGAGGCCGCCGCTCGGAGCGATGTCCTTCAGCCATACGTCCACGCTGGCATGCTCCTTCGTGAGTCCGCGCGGCCAGATGCGGTCGACGAGCACCCTCGTGCCGTCCGAGCCCTCGGGCAGCTCGTACACACGTTTAACACCAAGCCGACAGGAGTGTCGAGACATTGGTTTCTCCAGTCCTCTCCTCCGTAAAGGAGGGCAACTCGCATTAGGTCGCCTTCGCGGGACTGACCTCGGGAAAATCGATCGGGGTCTGCACCGCATTGTTGATGAAGTTCGTCAACAAGAACTGAGCAGTCAGCGCGATCATCTCGACGATGTTGGCGTCTGTCCACCCCGCATCCCTGACGGCCGTAAACTGGGCGTCGGAAACTTTGCCGCGCGTCTCGATGAGCGCTTTCGCGAAGGCGACCGCAGCCTGGCGCTTGGGATCGGTTGAGCGGCCCTCCCTGTTCAACTCGATTTCATCCGCTGGGATTTTGGCTAGATTGCCCGCCATAAAGCTGTGCGCGGCCAGGCAGTAGTCGCACCCGTCCGCCTCAGACACCGCCAGCGCGATCCCGTCTCTCGTCTTGATGTCCAGCGTCTTAGCAAGTGATGCCATCAGGGTAGCCCAGCCGGAGAGCACGTTCGGGCTGATCGACATGAGGCGGTGCAGGTTGGGCACGAAGCCCAGCACCTTGTCGACGTTGTCGAGGATCGGCTTGGAGCCCGCCGGAGCGTCCTCGCGTTTCGGAATGGAAATGCGTGGCATTTGATCCTCCATTAGACCGCCAACGATTATTCGGTTGGTGACGAAACAACCAACGCCGACGTTTCAGCTACCGGTAGCGACCGGACCGCCTCGAAGACTAGGACGCGTCGCACCGCGGCGCTCATGTTTGTTGATCATGCAGTCCATAACGGCAGGTCATCGGCCGAGCGCCGATCGGGCACTGATGTCGCAGTCAAAGACTTCGTGCTCAGCTGCTCGCCGCGCTGACCGGGGTGGAACCGGCGGCTCTGAACGCCCCCATCTCGCCTTCCAGTCAAAGATGCAGTACCTGACCGGATCAGCGCTTGCTCGAGCTCGCGGAAGCGGGCGTGATGTGCTGCGGGCACTTTAAGCCGTAGCAAGACCCCGTGATCAACCTTCGCTGTTGCCAAGTTACGCGACGCGCCGCGCCAGATCGGCGTCGTGTTTCAACTCTCTCAATTCCGCGAGCGCTTTAGATCTCGAGACGCCGGCGTTGGGCTAGTCCATCAGCATGACGGCGGCACTGTCGTTGGCCCCGCCATTGCCGATCCTGTACTGCGCGTCAGCCCTTTGCATCCGTTACTGTTGTTCAGGCATGCCGGCACGTGATATGGACCGCGGCGGCGCTCGCCTCGGTCACCGCTTTGATGGCTCTGGCACCGGGCTCAGAAATGATCCTTCAGAGCATCACGGGGCGAATTGACCCCCGCGCTCGCTGCGCGGGGCGGTGCGCATACGTCGCACGAAACCGCGCAGCCTTTCCTAAACCCGCGGTGAGACCGGGGGACATGCCCGAGAACAAACGCGACAAACTTCTCGGCCGGTACTTCGCAGGACGCAAAGAGCCTAACCCGACCTCAGCCGGGATTGAAGCAGACGCCGTCGCCGCCGGCGACCGCTCGCGCAAACTCATGGCATCGTTTCGATAGCTGGAGGTGATTGGACGGTCGACGACCCGCTGCATATCTTCAATGTAGCACACCACGGAGTACGGCGGATGCCGACCTACAGGAACACCGCCGAAGCGGTCTCGAAGTTGACTCCGAGCAGTATCGCGAGACGCAGACTGATGGGACCGAGCGTTCCCTTCTCCAACGAATACTGGGACAACAGGAAGTCTGGTCTCTACATCGCCGTTTCTAGCGAGCCGCTATTCGCATGCTTCGACAAGCTCGACAGCGAAACAGGATGACCGAGTTTCATGGAAACATCGTGCGCCCGCCAAAGCCTGAAGTGCACTTCACGCCTTCGAAGTCGTCTCCTCAATATACCCAAAGCTTGAAGGACTACCGCGTGCGTACGAAACAGCAACGGCCCGTCCGAAAGCCGCAACGCTGACACGGCGCGGTCAATCTAACGGAGGTCGACGTGACGTTTTTCTATAAAGCTGTTGAAACACCGGGGGACCCCCTCAAACTCATGAGCCACAAAACCTTAGCGGTGGCCTCGGAAAACTTCGATCTAAAGCGCGTGCGCCTTGGCGAACTCTTGGAGGCTGTTGACCACCCGATCCTTGAGCGCGCGGAGGACCAGCTCAGCCATTTCTCGGCGGGCACACGGAGGTCCTTCCACATCGAGCCTCGAACTCGTCGGCTCCGCATTCCAGAAGGGCATCTGGAAGTCACTGCTAGTGCTTCACTTCGCCAAGACACGCTGATACGCGATGATCGCAAGTGCCGTTGGCGATCCAAAGGCGGTCCGCGTCGTAGGCGCGGCAAACGGCAAGAAGTCGCATCGAAGTCAGCATGCTCGGCGGTTCAGTCATACATAGCGCCGCTTCGCCAATGCGTGGTGAGTATCAAAAGCAGATGCAGCAAGCTCCTCGAGACCGCCTGTGAACCCTTTCGGACCGAACGTCATTATATGCGTGAGCCTGGCCCTAAATGGCTGGGTACGCATCGCGTGGTAGCTGAGAAGCGATCTCCACGCCAGCGTCCCAATGGCTTTGATCCGAGACCGTACCGGTTCCGGGCGAATGCCCGCCACTACTGGACCGATCGAGACAAACTCTTGCTAACTAGATAGGAGAACTATCATGACAAAACGTTCGCTTATGATCACAGCCACAAGCTGTTTCATTGCATTTGCACCGGCAGCATATGGGCGCTCGGCCTACGACGGCTCTTGGGACCTCGTCTTCGTGACGCAAAGGGGAACCTGCGATTCCAGTTACAGCTTTACTGTCGATGTGACTAACGGAATTGTCACGCATCCCAATCTCGTAAAATTTCGAGGTTACGTCGCAAGGTCCGGCGCGGTTCGCGCTTCGGTAACGGTCCAAGACAAAGTTGCCGCCGGTGCGGGCAAATTGTTCGCAACGTCCGGTCGGGGGACCTGGAGCGGCCACTCAGGAATGGCACGATGCTCGGGCTACTGGACCGCGCGCCGCAATTGAAGGACGCGACGGCGGGCACGCGACGGGGTGCGAGTGCGCGAATGCTGTTAACGCCAAGTCTTACGCAAAGGAGCATTTCCTCGGTGAACTGGAGACCGTAATGAAATGACAGTTCCCAGAATACTAGCCGGCATCGCAGTCCTGCTCGGCTTGTTCTCAACCGGCCTCGACAGGACAATGCGGTTGGAGACGCCTCGGTCTATGAGCGCGCGCATTGGGTCGGGTGAATCTGCCCCCGTCGGTACTAATCGGCTAGCTCTAGTGATTGGCAATTCAACCTATCCCGATGCCGACTCTCCTCTTTCTCAAATGACACGCGATGCGGAAGGTTTGACAAATGCTCTTCGCAACGACGGTTTTCTGGTCGACGCCGTTGACAATGCGACGCGTCCCGACATTACCCGCGCAATTGATCGTCTAACGGCAAAAGTACATTTTAACTCAATTGTGCTAGTGTATTTCGGAGGTTACGGTGTCCAATCTGACGGACAGAATTATCTGATTCCGGTCGATGCGAAGATCTGGACTGAAGAAGATGTCCGCCGACAAGGCGTAAGTATTGACCGCCTCCTTTCGCAACTCAAGTCTTCCGGAGCACGCGTACGGCTCGTAGTGATTGAGGCCTCGCGGCGCAATCCCTACGAGCGACGCTTCAGGAATTACTCACACGGACTTGCGCCTATTCAAACGAGTGAAAACGCGCTCATCCTGAGCTCAGCGGCGCCTGGCCAAGTCGTCGAAGACGTGGACGAACTGCATAGCCAGCTGATGACCGCTCTTCTTGAGCGCATCGGGTCTTCGAAAGGAATCGAGGAGGTCTTCAACAACACGCGAAACGCCGTGGTGGCTGCTACCCAGGGCCAACAGATTCCAGCTGTGTCGTCTACGCTGACCGAGAACATTAACCTTTCGCCGATACGCAACGGCGCGCTGCCGTGTGCTCTGTCGGCTCCGCAGCTGGCCGCCGCCGCGAGTCATCAAACAGAGTTCTGCTGAGATCTAAGGATCAAGGGCTCACTTTCCCTGGAGTGCGCCATTCACTCATCTCCGCGTTGTTTGGGACCTTCAACGCGCTCCGACGCCGTCCCGTATCGACGCCGCATCACCGGAGGTCTCTTGCGCTTCATGATCGTCTGCTCCTGCAATGTCCTCAGCGACCACGATGTTCGCCACGCCGTCAACACGGCCGACGACGCGCCGCGCAATGCCAAGCAGATCTATGACTGCCTTGGTTGTAGCGCTGAATGCGGCCGCTGCGCCCGCACCATCAAGACGATCATCAACGAGGCATACAGGGAATGTGCGCTAGCCTGTCAGGCCGGCTGCCCGCATAGCCAGATCATGGATGACGCCGGGGATGAGCCCAAAGTCGCGCCCGCAGCGCCCTGACTTCGGTGGATTTGCCGCTCGGTTCGCGCCTGGAATGCCTGCTTGCTTGTTTTTTGCCAGAAGCATTCTAAACTCCTAGGGTCCAAGACCCGCCTCAACTGTTGGAGTTCACCATGCAGGGCGACCCCAAAGTCATCGAGTATCTGAACAAGGGATTGCGTCACGAGCTCACTGCCATCAACCAGTACTGGCTGCACTACCGGCTGCTGGCCAATTGGGGCCTCTCGGAGATGGCCAAGGTCTGGCGCAAGGAATCAATCGAGGAGATGCAGCACGCCGATCGCATCACCGACCGTGTGATATTCCTAGAGGGCTTTCCCAACATGCAGATACTCGATCCCTTGCGGATCGGCCAGAACGTCAACGAAATCATCGAGTGCGATCTCGCCGCCGAGATGAGCGCGCGTGCGCTGTACCAAGAGGCGGCGACGCATTGCCATTCCGTGAAGGATTATGTCACCCGCGACTTGTTCGAGAACCTGATGACGGACGAGGAACACCACATCGATTTCCTCGAGACGCAGCTTGATTTGATCAACCGGATCGGGATCGAGCTTTACACCCAGAATCATGTCGGTGAGCTCAAGAGCGAAGAGCACTGAAATTTACGTCGATAGTCCCTTCTGCCAGTCCTAAGTTCGCGTTCTGCGCCTGCTTTGCCTCCGCGTAGGCTGCGAGCGGTTGCTTCAGCTCACTGGTCCTACTGGCGGAGCAAGGAGAGAACCGGTCCAGGGCCCCCTCCGTGACGTTTCCGCGTTCACGGAACGTGAGTACATGGCGAGGCAAGTGCCATTGGCACTCAGTGGTGGAAAATCGCTGCTCAGCCGGACCAAGTTCATCGGGTCGGCCGAGTCTTTCGGTCATAGATGGTGAAGGCGGGATCGAACCGTATCCGCTCGGCAAATTTTCGCAAAAGACAGGGGATGGCGTGGAAAGTTCCGGCTAGCGCTACGCTCAAGAGCGATGGATTGCTTCCCGAGCTAACCGACAAGACGTGGACTTGGTCGGCCATCTCTGTAGCCGCTTGTCGCGAGAAGGTCATTGGAAGTCTTCGGCCCGGATCCGCGCCGTTGACAATAAGGTGCGCGACACGACGAGCTAGCGTGTTGGCTTTGCTCCACGGCGCTGCTCGGGATTGAGTTCAGCAAGATTTGTTCCGGCTGTCGGCAGGCTCGGCTCCTTCAGAGAGTATTGGAGGCCTACGCTAGAGGAAAACGCTCCGCCAGCCTTAACGCTCTGCGAAGGCGTGATCTGCGTCCGATGGCAACGAACCGCGGTGTGCCACCGGTGCGGTAGTGGGCCATAGTGGTGGTAAGAACTCCCCGCGACGAATGGCCCTCGTGGGCGACGGGTCCGGGGCCGTAGCGCTACTGGTCGAAGGGCAACTTGTCGCGCGCATTGACGTAGGCCCCTCGATGCAGTCTGGACTGCGGCGTTTCCGAGGTCCTCATTTGCGGGGATCGTGAGCCAACCCCTGGAGAATTGGAGATCGGTGCGAGTGGTAGCCACCGCACCAACACTGAAAGAAGAGAGAAGCCTGTGGCGCGCGGCGAGTTCCTCGTGAGAGGCGAACGTTCCCTTCCCCGAGCTTCGATCCAGTAGGGCTCGAGTTCAAGGGCAGGCTGTCCTGCGATACTTGCTCATGGCTATACTCCCAATTCTAATTGCGGCGGGTGTACGGCGGCGCTTCGGCCTCACGACCGCGCTCGCGGCACCAATGTCATTGCCATGGAATGGACCGGTAAAGCTATGATCGTCTCGATAACCGCTTTAGGCTTATCCAGATAGGCACGTGGAACACCTTTTCGGTGGCCGAGAGTTTCTGGTCGGGCGAGGCGGTGCAGAGGGCAACGCTGCGCGCCCGCGGTGGCGCCAAGCGTCTCTCTCGATCCGATAACGGTCGGCTATCGACTCCATGGCAAGAGGTGATTTTCCTTTTGGCCGACATGGACTCAATCTTCGACCCATGGTCGCCGGCCCTCGGGTAAGAGCCGAAATCGGCCTTCCGTTGAACAGTCGCAAGCCAAGAGGTCCGACATGCAGATCAAAGAGACAACCGGCGTTTCATTCCCCGGCGCGGTCGAAAGCCCGCCGCTGGAGGATGTCGTCGTGCTCAGGGACCGCGCCGGGCTTGCGCTTGGAGTGCAGCGTGCGAGCAACGCAAGCGTGCGGGGCGCACGCGATGATGGTAGCGGCCTCATCGCGTCCAGGTACGTTGAGATCCCGCTCGTCGGGTCCGACGGCAAGGTCTCGGGAATTTTGTGCCGCACCAGTCCGCGGCCCGACACCGGAGGGGCGGTCGCGGCTGGCGAGCGGGCAGGGGTGAGGGCAGCGGACCTGAAGCAGTTCCTCCACGACATCAATAACCTTCTCGCCGTTATCGGGAGCGGACTGCAGCTGCTGGAGTGCCAGAGCGAAGCCGCGCACCGAAAGGCCACCGCCGACAAAATGCAGGAGGCGATCACGAGAGGCGCGTTGCTTTCCCGGCAGCTCCTCGACGCTGCGCGACCGCGCCCCAAGTCGACCGATGAGTTCGTCTCAGGCAGTCGCCTCACAGCAATAGCGGGCACGCTTGACCGGGCGTTGCGTCCGGATATCACAGTCCGCACCGAGATTGCCTCTGATTTATGGAACTTCAACGCTGATCCGGAAGAACTGTACTTTGCGCTACTCAATCTCTGTCGAAACTCGGCCGATGCCATGCCGGACCGCGGCGTGATCACCGTCGCGGCGCGGAACGTCGAACCTTCCTCCGGTGCGGCCGCGGCATTCGTTGAGATCATCGTCGCCGACGACGGGGAGGGCATGCCTGAGGAGGTCCTTTCGCAGGCATTCACCCCGTATTTCTCCACAAAACCCATGGACAGCGGCACCGGTCTCTGGCTCCCCCAGGTCCAGCGCTTCGCCGAAGGCCGCGGCGGCGCGATCAGTATAGAGAGCAAGCAGGGTTTAGGCACCTTGGTGCGCCTCTTCCTCCCGCGCGTACACGCGGCTGGGCTCCCCAGCAGCATCGTCGGCACGAAAATAACCTACGCGCCGTCACCTGACGGCGGTGTATTCCACGTCATCAAACCGGCGACAGCTGCGCCGACGTCGTAGCCGGCGCGAACACCCGACCGGTTCAGTGATGCAGCTCATGATCCCCCCGGGCCGTCTCGACCGTCCGGTCGACCAAGAGACAGACCACGTGCTCGGCGCCGTGGATGCTGAGATCTCGCTCGTCGAGTACGGCAGCTACGCCTGCCCGCACTGCAGGGCTGCCAACGAGCGCATCGCGCAAGCACGCGACCAACTTGGCAACCGCGTCTGCTATGCCTTCCGCCACAAGCCGCTCGCGGACAACAGCATTTCCTTTCGGGCCGCCGAGCTCGCTGAGCATGCTCAGACGCCCGAGGCGTTCTGGTCCGCGCACATCAAGCTGATGACGAGGTCGATGCAGCTCACAGAGGACGACCTCGTCGCGGTGGCCGCGGACCTCGGTGTGAGCGCCGATTTCGCGCTTGGCAACAGCGACGCCTTACGGCGCGCGAGGGCGAGGGTGGAGGCGGACGTCGCAAGCGCACGCGCAAGCGGGGTGAGAATCACGCCGACTTTCTACATCAACCGCCGACGCTATGACGGACCCTGGGACGAGAGCTCTCTCGTCGACGCGATGCTTGGCACGCTTGGCCACCGCGTCCGTACGGCAGCCCTGGAGTTCGCGAGCTGGGGCCCGTCCGCCGGTATTTTGCTAGTCCTCGCGACCTTGACGGCCGTCGTCATGACGAACTCGCCGATCCGGCCGGCATTCGAGGCGCTCTGGCGCCAGGAGTTGGGCGTGAGCTTGGGTGAGGCGGCCTTTCAGATGCCCATCCTCCGTTGGGTCAACGACGGCCTGCTGACGGTGTTCTTCCTCGTCGTGGGATTGGAAGTGAAGCGTGAGATGACAGTTGGCCACCTCGCAAGCCGCCGCTCCGCGGCGCTTCCGATCGCCGCCGCGCTCGGCGGGATGGTCGTGCCGGCGCTTCTCTATGCGCTGGTCATCCCTGCGGGGCCGTGGTCGCACGGGTGGGGCATTCCGATGGCGACCGACACTGCGTTCGCGATTGCCTTGATCGCCGTGATGGGCGCCCGCGTTCCTGTTGGGCTGCGGATCTTCCTTACCGCGGCGGCCATCGTCGACGACATCGGTGCGATCGTCGTCGTCGCCGTGTTCTACTCCGGCGATATCCAACTGGGCTACTTGGCCGCGGCCGCGGCCGTGGTCGTCGCGCTGGCGCTGCTGAGCCGGTCGAAAGTCTACCTTCTCTCGCCTTATGCTCTCTTAGGCGTCGCGTTGTGGGCGTTCGTCTACGCGGGCGGCCTCCACGCGACGGTGGCTGGCGTGGTACTGGCGCTATTCGTTCCGACGCGCCCGCCTGCCAACCTGGCTGCCCTGATCACGCAGGCCAGCACGATCATTGCCTCCGAGGCCCAGCACGAGGGCGAGGTTCTCAGGCACGGCCCCTCCACCCCGGCGCTGCACGCGCTCGAAGCGATCTACGACCGACTTGAATCGCCCGCCGACCGGCTGCTGCGACACGCCGGCGCGCGGTCGAGCTACGCAGTGCTCCCGATCTTCGCACTGGCGAATGCGGGTGTGGCAATCAACCCCGGCGTCTTCGTTGGGCATAACTGGCTCATGGCCGCGATCATTGCGGGCCTCACCATAGGAAAGCCGGTCGGCATCTTCCTCGCGGCCGCTGCGGCCGTGCGCGCTGACATAGCCGTGAAGCCGGCGGAGTACACGTGGCGGCAGTTGGCCGGGGCGGGATCCCTGGCTGGGATCGGCTTCACGATGTCGCTGTTCATCGCCGGGCAAGCGTTTCCAAGCGCCACTGACTTCTCAGCCGCCAAGATTGCCGTGTTCGCTGCGTCAATTCTTTCCGCCGTCGTTGGGATTGCCCTGCTCTGGGGAGCTCCGCGCCAAGAGCTTATCGAAGAGGCGCTGCAGAGCACCGGCATGCAAGTGTCGAAATCCGCGGGTGCTTATGCGGAATCGCGGATATTTTTGGATGATTCTAGCCATGAAAATGAGAGTCGCAGTCGCTGACGGCCAAATCCGCGAGACATCATCGATTCCGTCAGTCGTATCCCGCCGTCGAGGACACCAACGCGCTGAGGTATCGCAGCGAACCGTCACATTTGAAGGAGGTTGACCATGACCCAGGTTTATTTTCACTGTTCGAACACGAAGACGGTTTTCGTCGATCGCCGCGGCGCTGTGGTGGACGATCTTGCTGAGGCACGCGATCACGCAACCCGTGTCGTCCAATCCTTAACCCGCGAGCGAAGTCTCGAGGATTGGCGTGACTGGGTCCTGCATGTCAGCGACGACAGCGGCGATGAGCTCTTCGTAGTGCCCTTCACCTCCGTGCTCGGCAAGCCGAATTGAGGGCGCATATATCAGACGGCTGGAGGCCCGCGACTCGTCAGCCTCGTCGGGGTCGGGTCAACAAAGTGCACACCTTACCTGCCGCCTCCGTCAGGCCCGGCGGGAACGGCGCCGGATCGGGTGGGAAACGCAGCGGTTGAGACCGGCATCGCGAGCTTGTCAAGTTGCTACCGAACTATGTGACTTCTCGGACGTCTTGGACAATAATTGATCATCGAGCGCGTGCGGCGTGCCGAAGTGGAAAACAAGACATAGCCGCACAAAACATCGGCCCCAAGACGGCGGGAGGCCCTCGAGTGGCCGAGGCTGATGTGTTAGAGGCTCGCTACTCGGGACAGCGACCTCTCATCAGTGAACCGCATCTGCGATCTCGCGGGGAATAGCGCAACTCGTCGCTATGACAGCCGACACGCACACTGTGCGGGCGGCGATCCTGAAAAATGCAGGAAAGCGCACGAACTCCGGTCGCCGAGCACGGCATTTAGGGTGCACGCGCTTAGGATAAGCTGGAGCAACCTCCAATTTATCCAACAGCCATGAAACCGAAGACACTGAGCTTTTCAATGCCGATACTGCTCATCGCAGGCTAGAATTAGACCAACGTATGATCAGACCATTCCGATTGCGGAATGCGATCCTCCCTCAGCACGATAACGCGATACAAGCGTGCCATGGCCTAAGAAATCGTTCTGAGATAGCAGTGAGTCCAACGGCTCCGTGCCGAGAGTCGCAACGGAACCGGACCCGCGAGCCGGCAGTTGCAAGAAGAGGTCGGCGGCGTAGCGCCCGTCGGCCTTTTCTCGGCTCGCTTCCGATCACTGAAGGGTCCCAATTATGGATAGCTCGGATAGCAACGACCGGTAAGAAGAGGCTCTCCTGAATCACAAACACTGAATGGCGCCGGTTCCGGGAGGTCGCAATGCAACAGATCTATCTCACGATTACTGTTAGCAGTCTCACGTTGCTGGTCGGCGTGTATTTGCTCGCCGTCGTGCTTCTGTGAAACGGTTGAATCGAGATTGCCGTTCGCGCATCACATCTGGTGGACCATCACATCTTGAAGCCGACAGGTCTCGGAACCAGTAGGGTCGAGCTGGAAAGTCCATCGCATGTAGGTGCTATCGTTCGCATGAGGAGCGTAGCGCGGCCAGACGGAAGTGGATAAACGTCCCTCCCGGAATGACACCCGAGCTTGCCGGCGAGTTCATGCAGCGGCTCAACGCAGGGGTGACGCTTCGAAGGATCACGCTCGCCAGGTATAAAGGCGGCATCCAGTCGGCCGTTGAGCACGGCGCTGGCATTCACCTGAGAGGTCGCCTCATCCAGCTTTATCTCAATCCCCGGAAATCTGCTGTGGTACGCTCCATGCAAATCGGCCAGGAAGCCACTCGCCAACGAAGCCATCAGCCCAATCCGCAGCCCTCCGAAATGACCTCGTCGGGCGAGCGTAAGTCCGTTGACGGCCTCTCTGAGATGTTCCGCTCCGACTGCGGCCTCCCGCAGGAAGCGTTCCCCGGCAAGTGTCGTGCGCGCACCAGATCGGCTCCGCTCGAACAGTTGAACCCCAATGCGTCGCTCTAGCAGTTGAATCCGACGACTTACAGTGGACTGTCGAATATTAAGAATGTCTGCCGTGCGCCTAACGCTTCCATGCTCGGCAACAAGGATTGCATATCTGAGGTAGCGCAGATCAAGGGATAGATCTGGCACCGTCGTCGCTTTCTGAAGGGCTTTCGATCGGCGAAGAGTTCATCGTCAATCTCGCGTGGGCGGTGTGGCTCCATGATCGCACCGCGGACACAAAAAGAGCTGCAAAGCACGTTTTGCGGATGACTCCGCAGATGTTGCGCCGCAAAACTCGACTGGCTGCTGATGGTGGAGGACGATGCTTGCACCCCTTGATCCCGCCGAGGAGCAGGATTTCGGAGCAAGCGTCATCGTTCGTCGGTGTATTTCTTTTATCCACCCGGCGAATGTTAGCATCTGCGGATAGACGACTGCCCTGATCTTTGCCTCGCGGATAAGATCAAGCACGGATCGTGACGGTCATCTCATCTGCCACGACTTAGCTTTGAACAAAACCAAGAATATAAGAAGGTGAGTGACGAGTACGACGGGAGCGTAGAAAATATAGATAAACCAAAAGGTGCCCAAGTCGTAGCTCGGTAAGTTTATTTGCAGAAGACCTCGTACTCCGTTCACTAGGTCTACGAATCCCCAAATGTTGGTTACCCACACGAGAGGAATAGCGACACGCCAATTGGTACGCAGGAGAAAGATGCAGGCGAGCGCGAGCCCTGCTTCCAGGAGGTCGCCGTAGCCGGCGCCGGAAAGAAAGGCGGATGGCAGTTTTGAATCGACCATGCCCGGAACGAGCAGTGTCATGCCCACGTATCGCGGCACATGCGCAAAGAGCAGGATGGTTAAAGCAGATTTAAGGGGAAGCTTGGTTAGTGCGGGCCAAACATACCAAACCGCTATGACAGTCAAGACGAATACACTTGCGGTAAGCTGCATCCAGAAAATCGAAACGTTATTCATCGGTCATCTCTCTCAATGGTCTACTGGCCGCACATCCGCGGCACTCCTGAATCCAGGTACGAACTAGAACTCCGGCGCTGGCAGCGCCGCTAAACAGGCTGTCGTTGTGTCGTGGTGGAGCGCGCAGCCTGCCCGATCGCATCGACCACGACGTCCGGATAAGTGAGGGGGACGGCGTGCGAGGAGTTCACCTCGATGACGGTGGAGTGGGCGCGATCGGCTTGGAGTTTATATTCTTCCACAGGAAACACCGCATCCTGCAGAGGCCTGATTTGCCAGCTCGGCTTGCTCGTCCATGCCGCAGACGTCAGCCGCTCGGAGATGGCGGCCAAGTCGATTGGGCGCTGGGTGGCCATCATCAAGGCGAGTTCGCCTTCAGGCACGTCGGCGGCAAGGAGGGCGCGGAACTTGTCGGATCGGACAAGGGAATATGCGCCGCTCGTTCCGTCCGGCAGGGTATATCCGGTTACGTTGACGGATGAGGCGAAGTCGAAGCCGGGAAACCGTTCGAGGCAATCCTTGAGGCACTCTCCGACCGCGGGCATGGGGGCGGCTGCGTAGACAAGGCCTATAACCTTTGGGTGGTCCCCAGCCTGAGTAATGGCGGCCCCGCCATAGGCGTGGGAAACGAGAATAACGGGGCCCTCGATCCCGTCGAGGACGCTCCGCAGGTAGGCGACGTCGATGCGCAGACTTCGTAGCGGGTTGGCAAAGGCGACGACGGGGTAGCCGTCGCGTTGGAGCCGAGGAATCACCAGATGCCAGATTGACGCATCTTCGAGGCCGCCGTGCACAAGCACGATCGTTGGCTTGGATGCTCCGCCACTTCCCGAGGCCGCCAACTCATCTTCGATTTGTGTTTGAGCGCCCATGTCACGTCGTCCTCTGTCGAATTAATATGCTGCGGTCGCCGGCTGCGTCGGCCTTTGTCAGATGCTCCGCACCCGCTTCATCGTGCGGGAAAGCCCGCACCACCTTCTCAATGCCGGATCTGTTTCAGCCTGATAGCGTCGTGCTTCAGCGTCCGATTGCGGCGAAGACGCCATAGGCAACGTCGTTGCGGTCGCGGCCTGCCGGCGCAACGATCTTCTTCCGCCGGATATGAACTCGTGACCATCGTCGATCGTGCCATCGTTCGCACAACGCTCGGCGTAGGACTTTCCGAAGAACCCGGCGACCTTGTCGAAGTCGCCCTCAAGCAGATGATAGGCGTAGTAATAGGACTCCGCGGCCGCGACATCGCCGTTCAAGGCAATATGCGTGTGGGTCACGTGGTGCATCGTCGATGCGAATGTATAGCGGGAAAAGGCAATCACTTTGTCGGCGAAATCGCGAGCCGTACCTTCGAACCAGGCATGCTCTGTTCGGGCGTCTTCGTGATAGAGCGACTTGAGAAATTCAATGTCCAGCCGGTCAATCGCACGAGCATACGAGGTCAGTAAGTCCTCGATCGCGAAACGATCGAGGATTGAGCTGATCGCGGCATCGGTGTTCTGGATGGGTTCTTGCGACATTGAATCACTTTCTGAAAAGGACGGAGATTTATGCTGGTGCCACCGTTGAGCGAAATCCGAGCGCTAGTCTTGCTCGGCTTCGTTGTTGACGCCGGTTGATCGCTAGCTCGCGAGTACGCTCTCGATCGGATGCGTCCCGTTGCTGTCGAATGCGCCCATTTGCACGAGGAGCGCGGTCCTGCTGTCTTCCAGATGTGGCTTGGTAAGAAACGGTCCGAACGTCTCAAATAAGCCGGTGCGCGGTGCGCGTTCCACCGTTGCGGCCGGCGTCGTAAGCTCGATCCGGCGAACGTAGGTGCCGAAGATATCGCAAGTTGTGCCAACCGCGACGAGCGTGCTTTCCGAAGGGTAGGGCACGACCAAATTCATGTGCGTCGAGATTGCATCACCGACGCGAACCGCCGACTCGCCGTGGCCTTTGCCGGAAAGTGTCTCGCAGGTTAGGCGGCCGCCACTGTGCTCGAAGCAGCATGCCGCCACAGGCCCGGCGACACCCTCGTTGATGCCCACGTCGTGGCAGATCGCCGCTGCGTAGAACACTTCGCGATCGAACTTAATGCCGTCAAACGCCGCAACCTGCGCTCCGAAATAGTATGTCCGAAGGCAATGCGCCCAGAGCACGTCGGGGTAGACACTACGGGCGAACTCGTCTGCGTCGCGCACAAGCTTCGTATCGGTCGGAGTCAGGGTATCCAACTCGATCTTCCCAGGGCGAAGGAGCCCAAGCCGATAACGGGCCTCGTCAAACACCATCTCAGCCCGCAGAGAAGCGAGGTTCCGCGCAAGGGCAATTTTCTCGTCCGCACTCAACCGACCGCCGGTCCTATTACCCCAGGCCAGTGCCCCCATTAGTGATGCCGTCATTATCAATCCTCACTTCTGAGCACGAACTTGATTTTCCTGCGATACCGCACGATAATGCGTCCGTCAATCATTTCTTGCGGATTCGAAGGAAAATAAGTTGAAGGATTCCCGTACCCGCGGCCGACCCCTGAGCTTCGATAGAGGAGCTGCGCTAGACCGGGTACTTCCGGTTTTCTGGCGCAAGGGATTCGACGGCGCCTCCCTCGATGAGCTTGCGGCTGCGGCGGGCCTCAATCGCCCGAACCTCGCTGCCGCGTTCGGTGATAAGCGCGGGCTATACCTAGCCACGCTCGAGAGATTCATGAGTAAATTCGTGGACGAGGCTGGTCGAATTCTGGATCAGCCTGGTAGTTTGCGGAACTGCCTCGATCAATTCTTCGACTTCGCAGCAATCATCTACACTCGTGATGAACTCGGCTGCTTCGTTTTCGGTACCGCTCCGGCCGCGAGTGGCGATGACTTAGAGATCCAAACCGCACTGGCGAGCGCATTGGAAACAGCTCGATCCATATTGCAGCGAAAACTCTCGAATGCCGCCGGGATCGATCTGTCTCCCGGTGCGGACGCGGAAGGCTTGGCGATAGCATTGACCGGAGTCCTCTTAACGCTGGCGTTGTATGCCCGGGCAGGCTTCACCCCCGAAAATCTGTCCAAGATGCATCGACAGGCGACCGGTACGATTCTGACAGGGTGGACGTCGAAGAACCTTCAATAGGAGCCACGACGACGTCGATCTCTGGTCAGTGTTCGTCGCTATATTTCTTTACCCACCCGGCAAATGTCAGCATCTGCGGATTTTCTTTCCGTACCTCTGCAATGTTCGCTTTGAAGCCCTTTTCGCGGATCCAGGTGAACATGTCCAAGAACTCCTTCGGCATCGCCCTCTTGGCCAGGAAGGCGGGAATCGGAGCCACCCAGGGCTTCTTTCCGGTGACGGTCTTGAAGGTCCTGACGATATCGTTGATGCTCAACTGATCCCCGGCGAGCGGGATGACGCGTCCGGCGTAGCTTTCCGGATCTTCGAGAGCGCGCGCAGCAAACCAACCGATGTCGTAGGTCGCCACGAACTGGATCGGGAGTGATGGGCCAAAGTTCGCTCTGAAAATACCGAGGAACATGCCGCGCGGAATCGCCGCGGCGCCAAACGCATCCATGAAACCGACCGGACGTAGGATCGTCGCCGGCAGACCTAACTCATGAATGTGTTGCTCGATCGCCCATTTGCTCTCGTAGTGGGCAAGGCCGCTGTTCCGCTCGGCCCCCTCCGCAGATGAGTAGACGAGATGAGGGCTGCCCGACTCCTTGACCGCATCGGCAAACCTCTTGCCGTGCAGCTCCTCCGCCTCGGTGCCACCTTTTTCCGTCCATTGCTGCACCGAAAACGCAGCGGAGACGCCTGCCAACGCCTTCCTAAGCGATGCCACGTCGTCGAAGTCACCCTTGACCAGCTCCACGCCACGCGCGGCCAGGCTCTTGGCCTTCGGCGATTCAAGGTTTCGCGTCAGAACCCTGACGCGAACCTTTTTCGCCGCCAACAAATGCGTGACGGTCGCACCGCCCTGGCTGCCGGTCCCGCCAGTAACAAGCACCACTTTTTCATTAGACATAGGTTTCATTCTTTCTAGCTTGTTCTAAGGAGGGCGCGTCGGACACTGCGACAACCTCGGATTAAAAGGCTGAAGACCGTGACCGGCCGGCGATCTACCTGAACGATTCTCCACTTGTCGCGATGAGCGACATGCCGACTTGGTCTGGCTTTGCGACAGGGCCGCTCGCCAACAATTCCGATTGGAACTTCTTGAACGATGGCAGGCCGGTGATGACTGCGGACGGATCGTCTTGAGAGGTCACCAGATGAAGAAAGGTCTGCCCATCCTCCTCAAGGAACACGCGATAGGAAAGGCCAGGCACTGCAGCCGCCGTCAGCGCTGCGATGAACTCATCAAGGTTCTGCCTGTTCTGCGCGACGTATTCCGGCTTCACCGTGTATTGATGGCGTGTGATTCTCATTTGGTTGTCCTCAATTTAAGCTTGGGTGGCGAGCGAGACGCAGACCTGCACGGCCTGCGTCTCTTCCTGATTAGTTGGAAGCCTCGCTCCACAGCTTGGCGCTCACCACCGCGAAGTCGTGGTAGGAGCGCGGGTTGCGGCCAAGACGCTCGCGCAGGTGCTCAAGTCCAGCGGCGCTCGAGACCGGGCCGTCCTCCTGAAAATGCTTCATCATGTATTTGAAGTCATAGGCCATCCAGTTGGGCGCGAAGGCCCGCAAGCTCTGGACCCACCGGTCAATATCGTCGCCGATGTATTTGATCGGGCGGCCAAGCGCCTCGCTCCAGAGTTTCGCGCCGCTTTCCCCGGTGAGGACGTCTTCAGCGACGACCTCGTAGATTTCCGGGCCGAGCGGTTCGTCGGAGGCGAGCCGGCGTTGGATTTCGAGCGCCGCGACCTCGGCGATGTCGCGGATGTCGGTGAAAGAGACACCCTTCTGTCCGATCGGGAACGGGAACATGCCGTGACCAAGCGCGTCCTTGACGCCCGGGCTCTGCATGTATGCGTTCGGCCGCAAAATGGTCACCGGCATATTGTGTTTGGTGATCAAGCGCTCAGCGGCAAACTTCGATGCGAAGTGAGGGACGTCTTCAGTTTCATCGACCCGAAACACCGACAGGTAAGCGACTGCCTTTATCTTCGCCTCGCGAATAAGATTAAGCGCGGAAATCGTAACGTTCAGCTCGTCCGGCACGACCGGACTGAGGAGGAAAACGGCTTCGACGCCGTCCATCGCGGCGCGCAGCGCGTCCACATCGAGCAGCTCACCCTTGAACGGCGTGACACCTGGCGCAAACGTCGCCTTTTCCGGATCGCGCGTGAACGCTCGAACGTCGAATCCCGCAGCGACAAGTTGCTCGACAACAACCGAACCGACGTTGCCCGTGGCGCCCGTAACTAAAACGGTCATGATTTTCCAATGTTGTTATGAATTAGCCGGCCTGGCCGTGCGCCTAGCGGCGTGTTTCGATGACGAACTGCCGAAGGGCTGCACCGATCTCGGCGGACGAATCCTCCTGCAGGAAGTGCCGGCCCTTCACGGTGACTTCGCGCTGGTTTTTCCAGGTCCGGCAGAACTGTTGGTTCGCGCTACCCTCCGAGATAACCGCCCCGGGGTCGCCGGTGATGAACAGCTTCGGCATCTCACTCTGGCTGAGCCATTCAGAGTAGGCCCGGACGATCGCAGTCACGTCCGCAGGCTCGCCGTCGACGGAGGCCTGTCGCGGCCAAATCAACGTCGGCAGCCGTGCTTCGCGCTGGGCGTAAGGAGCGCGATAGACGGCCATCTCCTCCTCGCTGAGGGTCCGGATGATCGCCCCCGGCAGCATTTTTTCGACGAAGAAATTCTCGTCCAGAACGAGGTGCTCGCCTTCGCTCGATCGAATTGCGCGGAACCCGCCGGCCGATGCGCCGAAATCGTCCCAGCTGAACGGTCGGACAACAGCTTCCATGTAAGCGATCGCCGCGATCTGATCTGGATGGCGGTAGGCGCGGTGAAAGCCAAGCGCCGAGCCCCAGTCGTGGACGACCAGGATGGCCCTGCTCAGGTTCATGGCGTCGAACCAGGCGTCGAGATAGCGGGCATGATCGACGAAGCAGTAGGAATAGGTGGGCGACTTGCCCGATTGCCCCATGCCGATCAGGTCGGGCGCAAGACACCGCCCGATGTCGCTGACGTGCGGAATGACGTTCCGCCAGAGGTACGAGGACGTCGGATTGCCGTGCAGGAAGACGATGGGATCGCCTTCGCCTACATCGACATAGCTCATGTCGGTGTCGAGGACGGCGACGCGCTTTCTAGGATGTGGATCGGAGGCGGTCATGTTTTGCCTCTGTGAAAAGGTTTCGGTGATCTTCAAGGGAAGCGGGCGGGCGTCACGGATGGGCGTAGATATTGACGAGGTTTCCGTCCGGATCGCGAAAGACGATAGCGCGGGCGCCCCAAGGCATGAGCTTCGGCGACATCACCCAATCGCTCACGATGTCCTGCAACCGTTCGTATTCAGCATCGATGTCGGGGACTTCGAAATCGAGGATCACCGAACGATTGGCCCCTGCCTCCGCGACGCCCGCGCCGTATGCCTCCGTCGACGCCTGCTCCACGATGGCCAGTCCGTCGCAGGGCTCGTTATGGAACTGAACGTAGCCACTGCTCAGTATCTCGGCCTTCGCTTGGCTGACGCTCTCGTAGAAGCGCGTCAGCTTCGCTACATCATTGGTAACCAGTCGGACTTGCTTGAGAGTCATGGTAGGATCACCTTGGATGGGTGTGCATTATGTTTGAAGCTACGCTACAGTATCGTAGCTAGATATGAGGAGTCAAGGTGTGTCTACAAAGTCCCGCAGCGAGGGGGAGCCAGTCAAAGGACCGGGGCCGCTACGGCGATCCAAGGAAGCCGTGAAGCTGGCGAGCCTGGCCGCCGCCTACGAATTGCTCACAGAGTTCGGGCTGAGCGGCGTCAGCGTCGACGAGGTGTCACGGCGATCGGGCGTCGCTAAGACCACGATCTACCGGCACTGGCCATCGCGCACAGGCCTTCTCTTCGATGCCGTCATGCAATTCGCCCCTCGGCTACCGACGCCCAACACCGGCAGCTTTCGAGGCGATCTGACCGCGCTGACACTGGGGTTCGCTGAACGCTTGCAGACAGGCCGGTGGTCGTCCGCGATGCCCTCGATCATTGACGCCGCCGAGCGCGACAAGGAAGTCGCCGAGTTCCAGTCGCGCACTCATGCTGGTATGATGTCGGGGTTCGGCGCGATTGCTGCGCGGGCGCAAGCGCGCGGTGAATTAGGCCCGAATTTTGATGCATCCGATCTTACGGCGGCTATCGCGGGGCCACTGTTCTATCGCCGGTGGTTTTCGCGGCAAGAGCTTGATGACGCTTTCGTTCGCGGCGTCGTCGAAAGGGCCCTTGGCTGGGATTCCAGCCGTCACGGCTAGATCCAGCTTGAACCTTGGCCTGTAAATGGCCGACCAACCCGGGCAGAGACCGCCTCGTAGCCTTTCGCGCGCAGGACAGTCTCACGCCGCCGGATGCGGCGCGGCTTATCTACGAAGGCGACAGCGGGTCGAAGCTGATGATTATCGCTCAATGCGGGTATCTGCCGCCACTCGAGAGATCATCCACATAGCCGTGGCGCAGCACCTGCACTTCACCCTACCGTCGCCGATAAGCAACGCCGTCAACCCCGCCTGGCGTTAGCTCACGTCCCGCGCGCAGCTTCTGCAACGCATCTCGCTCCGGGCTGGTCGGCAGATGGCTCGCCCCGGGTGGCATCTATTTTTAGCCTTTAACGCTCGCCGCATCAGCGTCCGAATAGCTTGATGTCGGCTCCTATACACCGGGCCCTTCTTTTTGCGGTAGGCATTCTTAGCCGACGATCAGCCACGTCACCCCGGCGATCGTGCCGTAAAAGCCCGTGAGTGCAATAAGCACGAAAGCTCGCTCGATCTTGTCCATTGAATTTCCCCCGCAAGAAAGCCAATCGGAAAAGACGAAGGTTACTCCCGCTCAGGGTCAATTCAAGCGCTGTTGTCAAGTTGCGGCAGCCTCGGGACTGGGGATAACGGGAAACTTCCACGCCATCTTGGTCGCACCTCGGCCTGGACAGCCACCCTAGCCTTGATCCATTTCACGTTCGTGACTCAGCTTTGCGAGCGTCGCGCGGAAGTTGGCGAGATCGCAGAGCAGCTGGTCGCGCTCGGGATTCTGCGGAAGCGCGAGGGCTTTCGTTTCCGCGTCTTCGGCTTGCTTTTTTAGTTCGTCTAGCACCTGACTCATTTTTCTGCCTTCAGCCCGATCTCCACCAGGCCCGCGAATTGCCTCTGGCCGAGAGTGAGGTTCTGCTAGGCTAGTCTCTTTTGGATTCCGTTTCTCGGTCCGCCGGGCCAGTATTCCGATTTGTTCGAAATCCAGTTCATGGCATCCGCTTCCGTCGCGAAGTCGGCAATGTGGGAAACGGGACCAACACCAGTTTTCACAGCCACAAACCAACGTCCGGTTTTTGTTTATTGGGGAGCAAAGGAGGGGAACGACTTTGGGCGCTGCATGACTTGCCCGGTTTAAGCGAGTGCCGACTTCCGCGCGATCGGTGCACCAATCGACGTTATTACTTTCGTACGGTGCTCCGTCAGTTCGGCAATAAGCCTATCCTTCAATGGCCCTGCCGCATCCTCTTCATCTGCTTCGGACGGCGGCGCGCGTTGGCACGCGCGACCTCGATTGGGCCAAGGGCGGCAAGTCTCTACAGATGCAGCTGGTGGCATTCCTCGCTCGGGCATCACGCGGCGCGGCGGCAATAACGATCGTCTATCGACTCTATGGCGAGAGGTGATTTCCCTCTCCGGCGTTGCAAGGTCATTCTCGTCGGGTGGTGGATAGTCATCTTCAAAGCGAACAGGAGCTACCGTGACTATTCAAGTCCGCGGCCTCGCGATTGCTGTTCCTATCGCGGTGGCTGCAACGGCCGAATCGTCTGCTGCTCCGATCAATTGCACGTCGATCAAGGCGGCGGTACTAGCCGCGACGACGGACGTGCGCTATCGGGTGCGGCGAGGTTATCCTACTGATAAATCGTACCGGGGCTATCCAACCTATGATTACTTCCATCCCGGTGAGGCCAAAGCTTGGCCGTGTGCGGCTCCCTCGAGCTGCCGCTAGCCAACATGTATTTGAGACATCATAGCGTTCCTCGATCATTCGCACGTCGTTCTTGGAGCAAGCTGAAACGAGTTCAGCGCGAGCGTATGTCTTCTGCCTTATCCTTGCGCATTTCATCGAGCTCAGTGCTGGTTATTCACCGAATGCGGGATGTTCAGTTGGCCGAGTGGTCCAAAGAGGATATCGCAACAAAGAATCAACGGAAGCTCATCACTGACGGTGACGACGTGGTAGCTAACGGTGAAACAGGCTTATTGGTAAGCTCACGCGCGCATCCCGGTCCTGTTGCGACGGTTTGGGATAACGACAAAGGAGCGAGCAAATGACGCTCCAAGACAGCTTGACGGGCAAATCAGCTCATGAACGCGCCTTCTCAAGCACGAATACGGGAAGCGCGAGTACAGAGCATTTCTACGCCAATCTGGAGCCGTTCGATAACTTCTCACAAATAACGCATTTCGACCGCTATCTCCCCTTACCGCGCGATTGGTTCATCGGAATTGCCGATGTCGTCCAATCGACGACGGCGATCAAGATCGGCCGATACAAAGCCGTCAACACGGTGGGCGCTGCGGTGCTGGTCGCCATAACCAACGCGTTACCTGAACTCTGCTTTCCCTATGTTTTCGGCGGCGACGGAGCGACCGTAGCGATCCCCGGCAAGTATCTTGACGAAGTGAAGTATGCATTGGCGCGAACTGCGGCATGGGCAGACGATACTCTCGATCTTGTACTTCGAGTCGCGATCGTTCCGGTTTCTGCAATCCGCGCAGCCGGTCACGATGTTCGTGTCGCGCGATATGCCGCGTCCGAGAACGTCTCGTACGCCATGTTCACCGGCGGCGGCATGGCGTGGGCGGAAGGACAACTCAAGAAGGGAGAATTCAAAGTACGCCGCGCACCGTTGAATGCCAAGCCCGATTTATCAGGGCTCTACTGCGGATTCGGGCCAATCCCTACCGAGCAGGGCACCATCCTCTCTATCATCGCCATTCCGGTCGAAGAGCAAAGGTCGTACGCGGCTTTGGTGGCGGATGTTTTGGCCTTGATCGAATTTTCCTCGCGTCGATCGGGCCATCCGTTGCCGGAGGGCGGTCCGTTGCCCGCCTGGCTCGGAGGCAAAATCCAGAGATTGCTTGATAAGCACTCCTCACACGCGCACCTTCTGACGGCCATCGCAGATGCACTACGAGCCATCAAGACGCGATTCGTTCTTTCGGCAGGTATTCGCATGGGCCAGTTCAAACCCCTCAAATATCGACGAGAGATTTCGAACAATACGGATTTCAGAAAGTTCGACGATGGCCTGAAAATGACGGTGGACTGTTCGCCGGAAATCGCAGACGCTATCGAGGCTCGACTGGTTTCGGCCCAGCTCTCTGGCGTTTGTGTTGCGGGCACACATCGTCAGACGAGCGCGCATCTCACCTGTTACGTGCCTTCAAACATCCGGTCAGATCACGTCCACTTCGTTGATGGGGCCGACGGAGGTTACGCCGCGGCAGCGGCCAAACTCAAAGCAGGCAAGACCGCTGTCATGGCAGGCATGGCAGCAGCGCGAGCAGTTGATACTCCGGCGGCACCTTGACACTTGCGGGCCGTCACAACTTGAAGGGCGAGGTCAGCCATGACCATCAAACGTCGCGAATTCGTTGTTGGAGCGGGCGTCATTGGCGTCGTCGGCGTAACTGGCGGATCAGTCGCCCCACAACCCGCATCGGCAGAGCATGCGATGCAGATGGGCGCGAAGCAGACTGCTCATGCATCCTCACCCGCACAGACGGCAACTTCCGCACCACCCGAGAAGCGCGCTTACACGTTCCTCAATCCCGATGAGGCCACCTGGGTCGAGGCGGCGGTCAATCATATGATTCCGGCCGATGACTTGACGGCCAGCGGCGTCGATTTGGGCATTGCCTATTTCATCGATCAGCAATTGGCAGGCGGTTTCGGGCAAGGCGGTAAAATGTTTATGCAAGGTCCATGGCATCCTGGGGTGCCCCAACAAGGATGGCAGGTTCGCCTCTCTCCTGCGGAAGCTTATCGCGCCGCCATCCCGGCGATCAACGCATACTGCACCAAGACCTACGGCAAGGACTTTTCATCGATCACGGAAAGTCAGCGCGATGAGATCTTAAATGATCTCGGCACAGGCAAAGCGGATTCGGGACCGCTTCCTGCTGGCCTCTTCCTTGATCTGCTTTATCAGAACGTGATGGAAGGCTTTTTCAGCGATCCCGCTTACGGCGGCAATCGCGATAAGGCTGCGTGGAAGATGATCGGCTATAGCGGGGCGACCGGGAACTTCGTCGACCTGATCGAGACGACTTACAACAAGCCTTACACCGAACCAAGCCAAAGCATCGCTGACTTGAGCTGATTTTCAGGTCGAAGGAGAATTCCGATGGCGACGAAGTTGAAACCCGTCGACGCAGTCATTGTTGGTTTTGGCTGGACCGGGGCTGTGCTGGCCAGGGAACTCACAAAAGCGGGACTCAACGTGCTGGCGCTTGAGCGCGGCGGGATGCGCGACACTATCCCGAACTTTGCCGCGCCGATGATACATGACGAATTGCGTTTCGCCATTCGTCATGACCTAATGCAGGACGCCTCCCGCGAGACTCTCACCTTTCGCAACAACGTCGACCAGACGGCGCTGCCGATCAGGCGCTGGGGATCGTTCTTGCCGGGAAATGGTGTGGGCGGCGCAGGCGTCCACTGGAACGGCCAGCACTATCGGTTCGCGCCCAGCGAGTTCAGGATCCGCAGCCACTATGGCGAACGATACGGCAAGACGTTCATTCCTAAAGAAATGACGATACAAGATTGGCCAGTTACGTACGACGAACTTGAGCCCTACTACGACCGCTTCGAATATCTCTGCGGCACCGCCGGGAAGGCCGGCAACATCAACGGCGTGATCCAGGAGGGCGGGAATCCTTTCGAAGGGTCCCGTGCGCGCGAATATCCGAACCCGGCGATGAAGCGCAGCTTTCAAATGAAGATGTTCGAGGATGCTACGCGGGAAATGGGGTTTCACCCCTATGTTCAGCCATCCTCCGACGTTACGCAGGCCTACACGAACCCTGAGGGTGTGGACATGGGCTCCTGCGTGTACTGTGGGTTCTGCGAGCGCTTCGGTTGCGAAATGTCAGCGAAGGCAAGCCCGCAATCGACGCTTCTGCCACTTCTGCTGAAAGAGCCTAGATTTGAATTACGCACGCTTTCTCATGTCACTAAGGTCAATCTTGACTCCGGCCGCAAAAAGGCAACCGGCGTTACCTATATCGACTCGCAAGGTCGGGAGTTCGAACAGTCCGCCGATATGGTACTGCTCTGCGCATTTGGTCTGCATAACGCACGGCTGATGATGCTCTCGGGAATCGGTCGCATCTACGATCCTAAGACCGGTAAGGGTAGTGTTGGGCGCAACTATGCCTACCAGATGTCCAGCAGCGTCACCGCGCACTTCAACGATAAAGTCTTCAATCCGTTCATGGGCGCCGGTGCGTGCGCCATGATCATAGATGATTTCAACTACGACAACTTCGATCATGGGCCGCTCGGCTTCGTGGGTGGTTCTTACATCTGTGTCGAGAGCAAGGGGCAACGGCCGATCGATTTCCGCAACCTGCCACCAGGCGAGCCTCGCTGGGGCAAAGGCTGGAAGCAATCGGTTGCCCACTGGTATAACCGAACTTTCGTGATCGCGTCTTTCGGCAGCGTCACAGCCCAGCGCAGCAACTATCTTGACCTCGACCCGAACTATAAGGACGGCTTCGGCAATCCCCTGCTGCGGATGACGTTCGACTTCAGCAAAAACGATCTGGACATGTCGAAGTACTGCACCGATCGTGCAGCCGACATTGCCAAGCACATGAACCCGGACAAAATGGGCATCAACTATCGCAAGGCCCCTTATTCGATCGTCCCTTACCAGACGACGCACACGACAGGCGGCACCATTATGGGAGCCGATCCGACAACCAGCGCTGTCAACCGCTATCTGCAAAGCTGGGATGTTCCCAACGTGTTTGTTTTGGGCGCCGGCGCCTTTCCGCAAAACCCGTCGCACAATCCGACGGGCACTGTCGGAGCTCTGGCCTATTGGGCGGCCGATGCAATCACAACGAAGTATCTGAAATCGCCGGGGCGCCTGGTCCCGAGCTGAGCACGTCGGACCCGCGCCGATGGCGCCAGCCATCGAGTAGAACGCGACCCCATGGAGCACGATCTGAGGTTATTCCGGAGCGGCCGATGTACGCCAACGTTGGGGCCCTTACGGCGCCTTACCGTCACACGCGATAATATCACTGGTGCAGAATGGCATATGTTCTCACGGTAAACGGCAAGCCGCATACGATGGACGCTGACGGCGACACCCCACTGCTGTGGGTGCTTCGCGACATGCTCCAAATGACTGGCACCAAGTTCGGATGCGGTATGGCTATGGCGCTGTGCGGCGCGTGCACGGTGCATCTCGAGGGCGCGGCGACAAGAGCCTGTATCACTCCGATTGACAGCGTCCGGTCGCCGAGTGATCACCGCGGAGGTTATTGCGGTCCGGGCATGTCCGTATCCGCGATGCGGAACGGTTTCCCAACGTGCCCAAACCTGATATCAGCGCCGCGAGAACGATCTGCTTGCCTTCGTGGCGGATCGTAGAGCTCCTGGTGATCGCGCGCCGCTTCCGCTGCAACGTCGTCCTGCGCGGTGGTCAGCTCTTCACCGAAACTTTCGAAGGCAACTGGCTCCATAGGCGTGGCGCGCGGGGAGGCCGGACTTCATCGTCTATCGCCTCGTTTGGCGCTCGGCCGGCTGATGCTGCCCGGATAGCAAAGACACACTCACGCGCGTAGTTCGCCACCCGGCCCAGCTACCGGTTGACCTACTCACGATTATCGACATTGATCTTTGGTCTCCGCGGCGCAATCACCCATGCGCAGCAGCATCTGCAACCTGGAAAGCGCCGGTCGTTAGGCCTTTGCGGGGCGAGAGGGCCCCACCGGCCAAGCCCGGTTTGAACCGCCCCGGGTTTGCCGGAGGCCATTTGGTTTAAGTTATGCCGCCATGGCCGGTTGTTCCAGCATGGCGTAGTAGCGTTGTTCGGCTTCGGCCGGCGGGATGTTGCCGATGGGCTCCAGGAGCCGTCGGTTGTTGAACCAATCCACCCATTCCAGGGTCGCGAACTCGACGGCCTCGAAGCTGCGCCATGGCCCGCGCCGATGGATCACCTCGGCCTT
>NZ_JBVVPM010000069.1:17327-36785 GCF_055811255.1 Bradyrhizobium sp. MI1.11 | reverse complement strand
CCCCTGTGCCCCGGCGCCCCTCCGCTCGACCGCGGCGATGGCCCAAACTCCGGGCCTGACTGCCGCGAATCCGTCGGCTGGATGATGCGGCTTTCGCCGCCGAACGGTTTTGACGGCAGCGCGCGGTCCCCGCGATAGGGCAACGATTCCGGGCCGTGCATCTCGTCGAGATGCGGCTTGTGCACCTTCGAGCCGCTGCCGCCGCTCGCCTTCAGCGCGGAGCTCACGGTCTTCTTCTTCATCGCGCTGACCGGCAAATTGGCGGCGTCGCCGTATTTCTTCGCTCCCGCATAGGCGCCGGCTTTGCCCTGCACCGTGCGCTGCTTGACGGTGGGGTCGTCGACCACTGCGAGCTCGGTAGCGCGCAGGCGCTTGACCTCGTCGCGCAGCCGGGCGGCTTCCTCGAAGTTCAGATCGGCGGCGGCCTCGCGCATCCTTGTTTCGAGATCGCCGAGCACGGCCTCGAAATTGTGGCCGATCGAGATGACGTCGTCGGTCATGTCATGGCCGCCGATCTCGACCAGCACATGATCGCGCTCGTAGACGCTGTTCATGATGTCGCCGATCGACTTCTTGATGCTCTCCGGCGTGATGCCATGCGCCGTGTTGTACTCGACCTGCTTCTCGCGGCGGCGGTCGGTTTCGGCGATGGCGCGCTCCATCGAGCCCGTCATCTGGTCGGCATAGAGGATCACCTTGCCGTCGACGTTGCGCGCGGCGCGGCCGATGGTCTGGATCAGCGAGGTCTCGCTGCGCAAAAAACCTTCCTTGTCGGCGTCGAGGATCGCAACCAGCGCGCATTCGGGAATGTCGAGGCCTTCGCGCAGCAAATTGATGCCGACCAGCGCGTCGAACGCGCCGAGGCGCAGATCGCGGATGATCTCGATGCGCTCGATGGTGTCGATATCGCTGTGCATGTAGCGGACGCGAATGCCCTGCTCATGCAGATATTCGGTGAGGTCCTCCGCCATGCGCTTGGTCAGCACCGTGATCAGCGAGCGATAGCCGGCCTGCGCGGTGGCGCGGACCTCGCCGACGAGGTCGTCGACCTGGGTGCGGGCCGGGCGGATGTTGACGGGAGGATCAATCAGACCGGTGGGGCGGATCACCTGCTCGACGAACACGCCGCCGCTCTCGTTGATCTCCCAGGCGCTGGGCGTGGCCGAGACCGCGATCGTCTGCGGCCGCATCATGTCCCATTCCTCGAAGCGCAGCGGGCGGTTGTCCATGCAGGAGGGCAGCCGGAAACCATATTCGGCGAGCGTCGCCTTGCGGCGGAAGTCGCCGCGGAACATGCCGCCGATCTGGGGCACGGTGACGTGGCTCTCGTCGGCGAACACCAGCGCGTTGTCGGGCACGTATTCGAACAGCGTCGGCGGCGGCTCGCCGGGCAGGCGCCCGGTGAGATAGCGCGAATAGTTCTCGATGCCGGCGCAGCTTCCGGTCGCCTCCATCATCTCGAGGTCGAACGTGGTGCGCTGCTCCAGCCGCTGCGCTTCCAGCAGGCGACCCTGGTCGTGGAGCTGGTCGAGCCGCATCTTCAATTCGGATTTGATCGACTTGATCGCCTGCACCAGCGTCGGGCGCGGCGTCACATAGTGCGAGTTGGCGTAGATCTTGATGAATTCGAGCTCGTCCTGCTTATGCCCGGTGAGCGGGTCGAACTCCTCGATGGTCTCGACGGTGTCGCCGAACAGGTTCACCCGCCAGGCGCGGTCTTCATAGTGCGCCGGGAAGATGTCGATGACGTCGCCGCGCACGCGAAATGTGCCGCGGGTAAAATCGGCCTGGGTGCGCTTGTATTGCAGGGCGACGAGGTCGGCGATCAGCTGGCGCTGGTCGATCCGCTCGCCCTTCTTCAGGGCAAAGGTCATCGCGGTGTAGGTTTCGACTGAGCCGATACCGTAGATGCACGACACCGAGGCAACGATGATGACGTCGTCGCGTTCGAGCAGCGCGCGCGTCGCCGAGTGGCGCATGCGGTCGATCTGCTCGTTGATCGAGGAGTCCTTTTCTATGTAGGTGTCGGTGCGAGGGACATACGCTTCCGGCTGGTAGTAGTCGTAATAGCTGACGAAATACTCGACTGCGTTGTCGGGGAAGAAGCTCTTGAACTCGCCATAGAGCTGGGCGGCGAGCGTCTTGTTCGGCGCCAGGATGATGGCGGGGCGCTGTGTCGCCTCGATCACCTTGGCCATGGTGTAGGTCTTGCCGGAGCCGGTGACGCCGAGCAGCACCTGCGAGCGGTCGTTGCGATTGATGCCCTCGACCAGCTCGGCGATCGCGGTCGGCTGGTCGCCGCGCGGCTCGTAATGCGACTTGATCTCGAAGCGCACGCCGCCTTCGGACTTTTCCGGGCGCGGCGGCCGATGCGGGGTCCACACCCTGGTGGAGCCGTCGTCCTTGCGGAACTCCGGCCGGCCCTCGCGGATCAGCGATTCCAGCGCGTCGGCGGTCGCCTTGACGCCGAGCGCCTCCATCTTGCTGCGCGGCGGGCGCGCCAGGGCTTCGGCATCGTCCTCTTCGGTGGGAAGGCCGAGTTGACGCGCCAGTTCAGGATCGAGCGTCGGGATCGTGGCCGCGGTTCCGTAATTGGCCTGCGGCGCCTCGCCAAGACCTTCGGCCTCTCTGCTCCCTCCCCCCTTGTGGGGGAGGGTCGGGGAGAGGGGTAAGCCGCGAGTCGCGCTGCCCGTTGCGGTGTCCTGCGGAAACTCCTTCGGCGTCGAAGCGCGCGCGCGATGCGCGGCAGCCTCGCCCCCGGAGCGGCGGTCGCGCGAATTGTCCGGCGGCGGCTGCAGGCCGGTGCCCGATCCGAGCCCGGCATCGCCGCGATTGATCGCGGGATTGAGCAACTCGGCCAGCGCCGGCCCGATCGGCTGCACGTCCGGGCGTGACGCCTTGGAGTTTGGCGCCTTCGCGTTCGGAGCCTTGGCCTTGGGGGATTTGCCGGATTTTTCGGGGGATGCAGGTTTCTTCGCCATGCTCCGAATATGGGGCGAGTCCGCCTCGCAATAAAGGGCGAATGCCCTTCCCGGATCAGACTGCTGACAGCAGGTTGGCAGCAGGCCTTGGGATCACGGCAGGCCTTGAGATCCCGGATCTCGCGATTAGGCCGCCGGCGACGGTCCCTCATCGTCCCCGGCTGCCTGATGCGGCTCGAGGATGTCGAGATGGATGCCGCCGCAATCGGTGCAGCGCATGGCCCAATACTCGCTTCCGGCACGGCCGCCGATCACGCGGAGCACGGCGAGATCGCCGTCGCATTCCGGGCAGCTGGACAACACATTGCGGGTGTAAATCCTCGGCCGCGGCGTGTCTTCGAATTCGATGACTGACATGATCGATTGCCCCCTTTGACCCTGCGCCGTTCCTTGGTCGCCTGCAGTCCCGTTCGCTTATTCGTCGTCGCTGTCGTCGGCCCGCCGGCGGAAGCGATCGATGTGATGCTTGGCATGGGCAATCGCGGCATCGGGATCGGGCCAGGCGAAGCCGACTTCCATGGCCGGAAACAGCACGCCGTCGATGGCAACCGGGCTGAAATCGGCACGCCTGATACGGGCGTGCCACAGCCCCTGGCCAGCTTCGAAGGATTCGATGTCAAAGCCGTCGTAGAGGGTCGTCATTGCAGTCCCCAAAATGTTTTGTTCGAGCGCCTTGTTGGAGGGTCAGGGGACCACGTTTGCGGATTTCAGAATGTGAAGCCGTTCACAAGCGGCGGGCTTTTTTGTCTGCGGACCAATGAATTCGGTTCCGCAAACCCGGTGCGCTCCCTCTCCCGCTTGCGGGCGAGGGTTGGGGCGGGGGTGTTTCCACAGAGAGATTCCCCAACGTGGAGGGAACCCTCACCCGGCGTTTCGCGCCGACCTCCCCCGCAAGCAAGCGGAGAGGTGCACCGCATTCCGGGCGCGCGGCTTCAGCAAACCTGTTCGTGTGGATGATCAGTTCCGCGGGCTGGTGCGGCCGGTCCGCCGGATGGGACGGGCGGCCGGTTCCGACGCCGCGCGCATGATCCAGCGGCGGAACGCGGCAAAGTCGCGCTGCTCGGTCTGGAAGCTGCGATAGAGCAAATACCAGCGCATGCCCTTGGGCACCGAGAGATCGAATGGCGCGACCAGCCGGCCGGCGGCGAGATCGTCATCGATATAGGGCCGGATGCCCATGGCGATGCCGAGCCCGTCGGCGGCAGCCTGAAGCGCCTGGCCGTAGAACTGGAACTCCGGACCCCGCGCGTTGATGCGCGCGAGGTTCGCGGCCTTGAGCCAGATCGGCCAGTCCTCGGGCGAATGCGCGACGCGGATCAGGCTCGGTCCCCTGAGATCGGCCGGGCGCTTCAGCGAGGACGCGAGGCGGGGCACGCAGACCGGTGTGAGGTCGCCGGCGAACAGCGGCTCGGCGACCAGCCCCGGCCAGTCGCCGGTCCCGAGCTGGATGCCGCAGCTCCAGTCCTCGCCGAACGGCACCGACGCGCCGCCGGTGGTGAAGCGCACCTCGATGTCGGGCTCCTCGTTGCGAAACTCCGACAGGCGCGGGATCAGCCAGCGCATCGCAAAGGTGTGGCCGATGCCGATGGTGAGCACGCGGACGCTCGAGGGCGCCGTCACCTGGGCGGTGAGGCTTGCGAGCGCGTCGAAGATCGGCGTCAGCCCGCTCTGGTAGGCGCGGCCCGCCTGCGTGAGAAGCAGCTTGTTGGCCTTGCGCTCGAACAGCGCGACGCCGAGCCGTTCTTCCAGGATGTGCACCATGCGGCTGACCGCCGCCGCCGATACGCTCAGCTCAAGGCCGGCCGCGGCAAAGCTGCCGGCCCGCGCCGCGGCTTCGAATGCCTTGATGCCGTTGAGAAACAGCAAGCGCCGCAAATGACCAACCCTCAGGAAAGCTGATGCCAGGCCAAGATAACTCAGTTTGCGTAGACGGGGCAAGCGGGGCACGTTTCCCTTCGCTTCGCGCCGCGAGCGGGGAGAAGGCCAATCGGAGATTTTTGCGTGACGCCCATCATGATCGCTGCCCTTGGATTGCTGATGGTCGGCACCGCGTTCCTGTCGGGGCTGTTCGGGATGGCGGGAGGGCTGATCCTGATCGGCGTGCTGCTGGCTCTGATGCCGCTGCCGACAGCGATGGTGTTGCATGCGATCACGCAGATGGCCTCGAACGGCTGGCGCGCCTTTCTCTGGCGCGCGCATATCCGCTGGCGGCCGGTCGCGAACTATATGGTCGGCGCCGCCGTCGCGCTTGCGGCGTGGTCGCTCACGCGCTACGTGCCGGACAAGCCGGTCGCGCTGCTGCTGCTCGGAATCACCCCGTTCATGGCGCGGCTGCTGCCGTCGAACATCAAGCCGGATCCGGACCGTCTCTGGCAGGGCACCGTCTACGGCACGATCTGCATGGGCCTCATGCTGATGACCGGCGTGTCGGGGCCGCTGCTCGACACCTTCTTCCTCGGCGGCGATTTCGGCCGGCGCGAGAAGGTGGCGACCAAGGCGATGTGCCAGCTCGTCAGCCATTTCACCAAGCTGATTTATTTCGGCAGCATCATCGACCAGGCGGCGACGCTCGACCCCGTGCTCGCCGGGGTCGCGATCGCGGCATCCATGCTCGGTACCACGCTGGCGCGGCGCATCCTCGAAGCCATGACCGACCAGCAATTCGTGGCTTGGTCGATGAAGCTGATCACCACCATCGCCTGCTACTACATCGCCTATGGCGGTTGGCTGCTGGTCCGCACGCCCGTGCTGGCCGCCTTCGACAAGGGAGGTTTGCAATGAGCGAGACTGCCGACCCGCTGGTGCTGGACTTCGTCGAATGGGTTGCGCGCGAGCCGCGCGCCTATGCCGAGGTGATCGCGACCTGGAAGACCTCGTGTCCGCGCCTCACCATCTGGGAAGACGCCGCCGACCGCGGCTATGTCGCGCGCGAGACGCTGCCCGGAATGGGGCTGGTCATCGCGGTGACGGAGGACGGCGAGAGGCTGCTGCGCACGAACGGGCGCTAGCTCTCTCTACATCCGTCATTGCGAGCGCAAGCGAAGCAATCCAGAATGTTTCCGCGGCGGCAGTCCTGGATTGCTTCGCTTCGCTCGCAATGACGGAATACCGGGAGACCCCTTTCATGTCGTTCAAACTGTTCGAACTTGTCGGCACCGATCCCTCGCGACCGTTCAGCCCGTTCTGCTGGCGCACGCGGATGGCGCTGGCGCACAAGGGCCTTTCGGCGGAAACGCTGCCCTGGCGCTTCACCGAGAAGAGCGCGATCGCGCCGCACGGCTCGGAGAAGGTTCCCGTGCTGCTGCATCACGACCAGCCGGTGGTCGATTCCTGGGCGATCGCGAATTATCTCGAGGATCATTTTCCGGACCGTCCGTCGCTGTTCGGCGGCGAGGGCGGCCGCGCCATGGCGCGCATGCTCAATGCCTGGGGCGACATCGCCATCGTCGGCGGCATCTTTCCATTGATCATCGCCGACATTCCGAAGAATCTGGACGCGGTGGACGCCGCCTATTTCCGCCAGTCGCGCGAGGCGCGTTTCGGCAAGAGTCTGGAAGAGGTGATGTCGGGCCGCGATGCCGGCGTGGTCGCCTTCCGCAAATCGCTCGAGCCGATGCGGCAGGCCCTGAAGAAGCAGCCCTTCATCGGCGGCGCCGCACCGAACTATGCCGACTACATCGTGTTGGGTGGTTTTCAGTGGGCGCGCGTGACCAGCCCGTTCAAGCTGCTGGAAGCGGACGACCCGGTCTACGCCTGGCGCGAAAAGCTGCTGGATGGGTTTGATGGAATGGCTCGGAGATCGCCGGGGCACGCGGTGTAGTTGTCGCGAGCTGTCTCTCCTCAGCGTCGTCCTGGCGAAAGCCAGGACCCATACCGCGGAATCTGTCGATGGCGTTCGGTAGACGTTCCGAACGACGAGTCTTCGCCAAACAACTCCGTGGGGTAATGGGTCCTGGCTTTCGCCAGGACGACGCGGAGGATTACGTTGCCTCCGCCGCCTCGCGCAAGCACGCCCGGCACAAACAATCCTCGCCCTTGACCGGCATCGGCAGCCGCGCCGTTTCTTCCGCGCACCAACAGGTGCCCGACAGGTCGCAGCCGAATTCGGCGCCGCAGCGGGAGCAGGCGAGGCGGCGCGGTTCCTGCACTGGAATGTCTTGCGGATTTGTCATGATTTGCGCAAAAGCCGTGCTGTCATTTTCATGTCGGGTTCATCTCCCCCTGCGGTATATTACGCCTCGCGCACGTATCAGGAAAGCGGTTGGCAACGCGCGAAGGACACATCGATGGCCCGCGATTCCCAAGCCGCGCTCGTCGCGCTCAACCGTTTCGGCTTCGGCGCTCGCGGTGGCGCATCCGGCGATCTCATCAACGCCGCCTCCGATCCTCGCGGTTTTGTGAAGGCGGAACTGGCTCGTCCTATCGCTGTGCTGCTGGAGGCGCCGGGCCTGCAATCCACGCCGCAGCTCGGGCAGGCGGTGTTTGCCTATCAGGATCAGGTCAAGCAGGCGCGCGAGGCCGCCGCCAAAGCCGGCGCGCCGACCGAAGCGCCGCCGCAAGCGCCGGCAGATCAGAAACCCGGACTGCGCCGCAACCTCTCGCTGAACGCTGCGGCAACCGAGATCGCCGGCCAGATGGCCGAGGCCAAGCCTACTGACAACAAACCGACCGATAATAAGCCGGCGGACGATATGGCGAAGCCGGACACCATGCAGCCCAACGCGGCCGCGCCGGCTACCGCAAAACCCGCCCCGCAGCCGCTCAACGTGATCCAGAAGACCTTTCGCGCCGAGGCGTTGGCGCGGTTGCAGCGCGCGACCCTGGTCGAGTGCGGCTTCACGGAACGTCTGGTCGTGTTCTGGTCCAACCATTTCTGCATCTCCGCCAGCAAGGGCGAGCTGGCGCGAATATGGGCCGGCGCGTTCGAGCGCGAGGCGATCAGGCCGCATGTGCTCGGGCGTTTCGCCGACATGCTGAAAGCGGTGGAGCAGCATCCGGCGATGCTGTTCTTCCTCGACAACCAGCAATCGCTCGGACCGGACTCGCGCGCGGGCCAGAACCGCAAGCGCGGGCTCAACGAAAATCTCGCGCGCGAGATCATGGAGCTGCATACGCTCGGCGTCGGCGGCGGCTACACGCAGGACGACGTCACCTCGCTCGCGCGCATCATCACCGGCTGGACCTTTGCCGGCCGGCAGGGACAGCTGGGAGCGCCCGGTTCGTTCGTGTTCAACGTCAATGCGCACCAGCCCGGGCCGCAAATGCTGCTCGGCAAGACCTACGAGCCAACCGGCCTTGCGCAAGGCGAAGCCGCACTCGCGGACATCGCACGCCATCCCTCGACCGCGAACTTCATCGCCACCAAATTCGTCCGCCACTTCGTCGCCGACGATGCGCCGCCGGCGCTGGTGGCGCGATTGCGTGATGTCTTCATCAAGACCGACGGGGATCTCAAGGCGCTCGCAACGGCACTGGTTGATTCCGACGAGGCGTGGAAGGCTCCGCTGACGAAGATGCGCAGCCCCTATGATTTCCTGGTCGCGAGCGGCCGGTTGCTCGCGCGCGTGCCGGAGGATCCCGGCGCCTACCTCAACAACCTCAATCTGCTGGGCCAGCCGCTGTGGTCGCCGGCCGGCCCGAATGGTTTCGCCGACACCAGCGCCGCGTGGGCTGCGCCGGAAGGCATCAAGCTCCGCCTCGACATCGCCGCGCAAATGGGCGCGCGGCTCGGGCCCAACATCGATCCGCTCGATTTGTTGGAATTTGCCGCCGCAGATGCGGCCTCGATCGAAACGCGGCGCACCATCGAACGGGCGGAGTCGCGGCAGCAGGCACTGGCGCTGCTGTTGATGTCGCCGGAAATGCAGAGGAGATGATGATGATCGACTGCGTCGAGAACCGGCTCCTCACCTCGCGCCGCGGCCTCCTGCTCGGCGGCGCCTCGTTCGCGGCCTGGGCGTACTTGCCGAAATTCGCACGCGCGGCTGACGGCCGCGATCCCAGGCTGATCGTGGTGATCCTGCGCGGCGCGCTCGATGGTCTCTCGACCGTCGCGCCGGTCGGCGATCCCGATTATGCCGGCCTGCACGGGGCGATCGCGCTCACGGCGGACGGCGCCCATCCCGCCATCATGCTCGATGCTTTCTTCGCGCTGCATCCGTCGATGCCTGAGTTCGCACGCATGTATCGCGACAAGCATGCCGCGGTGATCCACGCGGTGGCGACGCCCTATCGCGACCGTTCGCATTTCGACGGCCAGGACGTGCTCGAAAGCGGCTATGCCGGCCCGGGTCGCGTGCAATCCGGCTGGCTCAACCGCGCGCTGGAGGCGCTGCCGCGCGGCGAGCGGGTGTCGAGTGCTCTTGCCGTCGGCCCGACCACGCCGCTGGTGCTGCGCGGCAATGCGCCGACCGTCGGCTGGGCGCCGGTGGCGCTGCCGCAAGCAGACGACGACACCGCGATGCGTCTGGTCGAGCTCTATCGTCACCGCGATCCCGCGCTGGCGGCCGTGCTGTCGCAGGGCCTTCAGCTGGAAAAGGCCGCGAGCGGCGACGACATGAAGCCGAAGCCGGGCAATGCGGTCGCGCAGATGCGCCAGGTCGCGCGTGGCGCCGCAAAACTGATGGCGTCGGACGACGGCCCGCGCATCGCGGCGCTCGCGTTCGATGGCTGGGATACGCACGCCAATGAAGGCGGGCCGGTCGGTCGCCTCGCATTTCTGCTCGGCGGGCTCGACGGCGCGCTCGCCGAATTCGAAAGCGGCTTAGGGGAACGCTGGCGCGACACCGTCGTGGTGGTCGCGACCGAATTCGGCCGCACCGCGCGCATCAACGGCACCGACGGCACCGATCACGGCACGGGAACGATCGCGCTGCTCGCCGGCGGCGCGGTGAAGGGCGGTCGTGTCGTCGCCGACTGGCCAGGTCTCAAGCCCGCCAATCTCTTCGAGGCCCGCGATCTCAAGCCCACCACCGATCTGCGCTCCGTGATCAAAGGCGTGCTGCAGGGCCAGTTCGGCCTGTCCGATCGCGTGCTGGCCGAGACGGTGTTTCCGGACAGTGCGGGAGCACGGCCGATGAAGGGGCTGGTTGCTTAAACTGCGATTCCGGGCCCGCGCCTTGCGGCGCGTCTCGGAATGACGACATGATGAGCCGAACATCAGGAGACCCTTCGCATGTACATCGCCATGAACCGCTTCCGCGTCGCCAAGGGCTCCGAGGCCGCCTTCGAGCAGGTCTGGCTTTCGCGCGATACCCATTTGGACAAGGTGCCGGGTTTCGTCGAGTTTCATCTGCTGCGCGGCCCCGAGCTCGAGGACCACACGCTGTACGCCTCGCACACGGTGTGGGCGAACCATGCGGCGTTTGAGGCCTGGACCAAATCGGATGCTTTTCGTGCCGCGCATGCGCGGGCCGGCGATACCAAGCCGACCTATCTCGGCCATCCCCAGTTCGAGGGCTTCGAGGTGATGCAGACGGTGGGGCGCGGCGCCAAGTAGCGCGCCACGCCGTAACGATCAGCCCAGCGTGATCTTGTCGATCTCCGCCATCCCCTCCGGACTGAGCTTCCAGGCAATCGCCTTCACGTTCTCCTCGACCTGCTCGACGCGGGTGGCGCCGGCAATCACGCTCGACACTTGCGGGCGCGCGGCGAGCCAGGAGAAGGCGAGCTCGAGCATGCTGTGCCCGCGCGCTTTCGCGAATGCCGTGAGCTTCTCGACGATGTCCTCATTGCGCGGCGTGACATAGCGGTCACGCAACGCCGGTACCTTGCCGAAGCGCGTATCGGTCGGGGCGGCCGCGCCGCGCTGGTACTTGCCGGTGAGGAGCCCGCTTGCGAGCGGGAAGAACGGCAGGAGACCGAGCTTGTACTCTTGTGCGGCCGGCAGCAGGTCCTTCTCGATGTCGCGCACCAGCAGGCTGTATTCGTCCTGGCAGGAGACGAAGCGGCTGACATTCATCGCGCGCGCGGTGAATTCGGCCTCCGCCATGCGCCAGGCCGGAAAGTTGGAATTGCCGATGTAGCGCACCTTGCCCTGACGGACGAGATCGTCGAGCGCGCGCAGCGTCTCCTCCATCGGCGTCAGCGGGTCGTAATCGTGCTGCTGATAGAGATCGATGTAGTCGGTCTTGAGCCGCGTCAGGCTCGCCTCGACTGCGTTCATGATGTAGCGGCGCGAAGCGCCCTGCTTGGTTCCGTCGGTCGCCATCGGCTTGGAAAATTTGGTGGCGAGCACGATCTCCTTGCGGCGGTCGCCAAGCACGGTGCCGAGCACCGTTTCCGAACCGCCCATGCCGGCATAGATGTCGGCGGTGTCGAACAGCGTGATGCCGAGATCGAGCGCGCGATGGATCACCTTGCGCGAGGTCTCCAAATCCGTGCGCTGGCCGAAATTGTTGCAGCCGAGCCCGACCGCAGACACGCGCAGGCCGGAGGCGCCGAGATTACGAATTTCCATGGGAGATCCCTGTCGGAGATGGGCAGGGGCTTATTGTGACTGCGGTACGCCGCCGCAGCAAGCCGCGCGCCGCGTTGCTGCCATGCTGACAAGGAACTGCGGACAACGACTGCCGACAAAAAAATGCGGCCCCTGTCAGACGCGGCGACTGACGGGGACCGCTTTGGGGCGCTTGATCGGTGACGGGGGGCTGACCAGACGCAGCTGCAGCCTAGTCCCGCTATGTTACGCGCGGGTGACAGGCAGAGTTATCCACAGGCGTCGCGATCGCGAGGATCAGAAGATCTTGCGATAGACGATGAACCCGGAACGCTCGGCGACCTTGTCGTACAGGCGCTGCGCCGTGACGTTGGTCTCGTGCGTTTGCCAGTACACGCGCGGCGATCCCACGAGCTTTGCGCGCTCGTAGACGCCATGGATCAGCGCCGAGCCGACACCCTTGCCGCGTGCGGCCTCGGTCGTGAACAGGTCCTGCAAATAGCAGGACGGCTCGATCGCGGTGGTGCTGCGGTGAAACAGGTAATTCGTCATCCCGAGCAGGCGGCCGTCGCTCTCGGCGACCAATCCGTGCACCGGCTCATAGGCATCGAAAAAGCGCTGCCATGTCGCGCGCGTGATGTCGGGCGAGAGCGCGGTCGGACCGGAGCGGCCGTAGAAGGCGTTGTAGCCGTCCCACAACGGCAGCCATTGTTCGTAGTCCTGCCTCGTGACGGAGCGAATGGTGAGCGACATATGGATTCCCGCGATCGATGAGGTGTCCTTCATACGTGATGAGGGACGTGCTGATCAATCGCGCATCACTCCGCGACGCGCAGATACCGGATCAGCTTGCGGCCTGTGGGATCGCGCAGTGAGCGGTAGTAGTCGGCGCGAGACGGCGCATCGGTGTGGCGCACGAGGTCGGTCACGGGCGTGTAGCTCAGCATGCGCCCGCCATCGGGCAGCGCAGCACAGACGAAGCGCAACACCGCGCCATTGCGCAAGGCGATGTCGATCGGCGTGGCATCGCCGATCCGCACCATCTCCATGCGCTGTGCGATGAAAGTGCCGAGCTCGTCCTCGGGCAATTCGAACGCGCCGGTGTCGCGGCCATGATACATCAGCGCGATGAACGGCGGCTTATCGTCGGCGATGTCGTCCGGCACCGCAAAATAATCGCGGAACGCGCGGTTGATGAATTCGGCGCGCGTCTCGGCATCGAGCAGCACGATGCCGATATCGACCTGGTCGAGCGCGGCCGACAGCCGCGCGGCGGTGGCGTGGCTCCGACGTTCGGCGGCAAACGTGCCGAGCAGCCGCTGGCGCATCAGGCCGGTGATGGCTGCGGTGCCCGCGGCCGTCGCGGCCAGGACGCCGAGCCGGATCATATCCGCGGTGGTAAGACCTGCAACGCCGTGTCGGCTGAGGAGCAGCAGTGCCGCGCCGATGACGGCGATGGCTGCGCTGGCGACGGCGGAAGCGGGACCCGAGAGCGCGCCGGCGAGCGCCACGATGCAGACGAGCAGCGGCGCGGGCGAGGGAGTGGGGACGAAGCGATCGAAAAACATCGCCAGCAGCAAAGTCGCTGCCGTCAGCGCCGGACCGGAGATCGCACGCCATCCCAACCGCATGGGCCTGTCTCGCTCCTCCCTGAACGCGGTAAGGCGGCAACACTGACTGATTATCGCGCCAGTGCGATGCGGTTTCGCGCGGTGTGCTTAAGGTGCGCTTTGATTCATGCGCAAAGCTTTCGGATGATTTTAGACCAAGTGCGCGTGCTTGAGACGTTGTTGCAGCGCGGGCGCATTCAGCGTCGACGTCCCCTGGCCCTTGCGCGTGCCGACGAAGATCAACAGCGACGCCGCGACCAGGATGGCCGCGGTCAGGGTGATTGCAACGATGACCACAGGTGATTTCATCGAAATCCTGTCGCGATGCCGGTCGGCGCGGGCGACGCTTCGCCTTGAAGGCGTGTCCAGGATGAAGCGGGAATCAGACCGGCAGGCCCATCGCCATGGTCGCCTTGGTCGACAGCACCGTCAGGGTGACGATCAGGCACAGCGAGAGCGCGGCGACGGCGAGCGAGGCCGCGACCGCGTTGGTCAGCCGGGAAGACGAAACGGTTGCGGGTTGGCCTTGAAAGCCCGCCGTGCCGGACGCCCGAATCATGGTCTAAATCCTTCAACGCGCGAGCGAATCACCCGCGACATCGAACAATTTCACTGTTGCAATCGGCAATATTGCGGCGGCCAATCGGGTGAAAATGGCGAGATTGCGGCAATGGTGACCCTTATGCCCGCTATTCGCCAGAGCGCGATCGCCCCTCAGGCGCCGGCGGCGATGCTGGCGGGGTCCTCGATGTCGGCCGGCCGCCAGTCCATTGCGACGAAGCCGGGGGCGGCTTCCACGCGCTTCAGCCAGTCCCGGATCGCCGGGAAGGTCGAGAGGTCGAAGTCGCAGCGGTCGGCGAGGTGGGTATAGCCGTACAGCGCGAGGTCGGCGACCGTGAGCTGGCGGGCGGCGAAATAGGCGTTGGTCTTGAGGTGATTCTCCATCACCTGGAGCGCGCCATAGCCGCGCTCCATCCAGTCCTCCAGCGAATGAGTCTGGAGGTCGCGGCCGCCCCTCACCAGCGACAGCCAGAAATAGGCCGCGCCGATGTTCGGCTCCAGCGCGTGCTGCTCGAAGAACATCCATTGCAGCGCGTCGGCGCGATCGATGCGGTTCTCCGGCGCGAGCGGCGTGCCGACGGCGACATACCAGAGAATGGCGTTGGACTCGGCGAGATAGCGATCGTCGCCGACCTCGAGCAGCGGCACCTGACCGGATGGGTTCTTGGCCAGGAAGTCCGGGGTGCGGCTCTCGCCGCGCAGAATGTCCACCTCGACCGCTTCGTAAGGCAAGTTCAGCAGCGCCAGCGCAAGGCGGACCTTGTAGCTGTTGCCCGAGCGCTGCATCGAATAGAGCTTGTACATTCTAGGGATGATTCCGGAAGACGGGAGGGCGCGGCGCTTGTTGCCCCGCAACGCGGCTAAACAATGATGCCGATGCGAATCCGCCGCAAGACCCGGCCAATAGAAAAACTCGAAAACCCTACCGCATTGCAATGCGGCGGAAGATCATTTCCGTGCGACCATCCAACTCAGTTCACGCTTGCGTCAATGCGGCCGCATTGCTCGGCGCATTTGTGTGAGAGGGTTGAAGGTCGTGATCGCCTCGGCCGCTGGTCTCTCAAGCGCCGGACTGCCGTCAGCTTTATGGGCGTCTTGAAGCGCGCAAAATTGCTCCGAGGAACGCCTTGTCGGATATGTGGGATTTGCCCGGCAAAGTTGCGGAAAATTGCGGAAAGTCACGCCTTGATGCGCGCCAGACACGTAAACTTTTGCGGGATCGGACCGAAGTTTCTTGCGGCGCAACGGCACTCGTTTTAGGGTGGCTCATTCCCACAATCGGAGTCGTGAAGCCAAAGGGTTCACGACGCTTGTCAGGAGATGACGATGTCCTTCCTTGCCGCTGCGCTCGACCGTGTGAAGCCGTCCGCGACCATCGCGGTCACGGATAAAGCACGTGCGCTGAAAGCGGCGGGCCGCAACGTCATCGGCTTAGGTGCCGGCGAGCCCGACTTCGACACGCCCGCGAACATCAAGCTGGCCGCGATCCACGCCATCGAAGCCGGCAAGACCAAGTACACCGCGGTCGATGGCATTCCCGAGTTGAAGGAAGCCATCATCGCCAAGTTTCAGCGCGAGAACGGCGTCGTCTACAAGGCGAACCAGATCATCGTCGGCACCGGCGGCAAGCAGGTGCTTTACAACGCGCTGATGGCAACCATCAATCCGGGCGACGAGGTGATCATCCCCGCACCGTACTGGGTCAGCTATCCCGAGATGGTGGCGCTCGCCGGCGGCGAGCCGGTGCCGGTGGTCTGCACCGCCGCGACCGGCTTCAAGCTCCAGGCCGAGGCGCTCGAGCGCGCGATCACGCCGAAGACCAAATGGGTGATCCTGTGCTCGCCGTCGAATCCGACGGGAGCTGCCTACACCAGGACCGAGCTGAAGGCGCTCACCGACGTGCTGGTGAAGCATCCTCACGTCTGGGTCATGACCGACGACATGTACGAGCATCTCGTCTATGACGATTTCCAGTTTACCACGGTCGCGCAGGTCGAGCCGAAACTCTACGATCGCACGCTCACCGTGAACGGCGTGTCGAAGGCCTATTGCATGACCGGCTGGCGCATCGGCTATGCCGGCGGTCCGGCGCAGCTGATCAAGGCGATGTCGACGATCCAGTCGCAGTCGACCTCGAACCCGTCGTCCATTGCGCAATGGGCCGCGGTCGAGGCGCTGAACGGTCCGCAGGACTTCATCCCGGCCAACAACAAGGTGTTCAAGGAGCGTCGCGACCTCGTCGTCTCCATGCTCAACCAGGCCAAGGGCATCGAATGCCCGCGGCCCGAGGGCGCCTTCTACGTCTATCCGTCCTGCGCCGGCACCATCGGCAAGACCGCGCCGTCGGGCAAGGTGATCGACAATGACGAGACGTTCGTGACCGAACTGCTGGAGACCGAAGGTGTCGCCGTGGTGCAGGGCTCGGCGTTCGGCCTCGGCCCCGCGTTCCGTATCTCCTACGCGACCAAGACCTCCGACCTCGAAGACGCCTGCAAGCGCATCCAGCGCTTCTGCGGCAATCTGCGGTAAGGCTGTCGCGACAGTGCAAATTGGAAAGGCCTGCTTCGCGCGGGCCTTTTTTATGGGTGCTTCGATGAGTGAAGTTGGATGGACTATTGCTTGGGCCGATGCTGTGCCCTGCCCCTCACCCGGATCGCTTGGCGCGCACTTGCGCGCCAAAGCGATCCGACCTCCCCCCGCAAAGAGCAGGGAGAGGTTAAGGGCGCTCGCGGCGTCCCGTTGAAGTTCGATGGGCCCATGAAGTGAGGGACACACTGCTCGTGCACTCCCTCGCCCCGTTCTTACGGGGAGAGGGTGGGGTGAGGGGCTCTCTCCGCGAACTCGCTTTTAGACGCGTTCGATCTGGCACACGCAAAACTATTGTGGCATAGACCATCGCGCATCACGGGTGGGGCGCTCTCTCTGCTCGCATCACATTCATCGCCGGAGATATTCATGCGCCGTTCACTCCTCCTCGCCGGGCTTGCCGTTGCGAGCTTCGTTGCCTCCGTTGCGGGTGCCAGCGCGCAGTCCCGGATGGTGCAGGTGGGCGTGCTCGAATGCCGCGGCGGCGCCAGCGTAGGCTTCATCGTGGGATCGGTAACCAATCTCGGCTGCGTGCTGCGCGTCGATGGTTTGCCGGACGACCGTTACGTCGCGACGATCCGCAAGGTGGGCCTCGACCTCGGCATCACCCAGGAAACGGCGCTCGCCTGGGGCGTGTTCGCGCCGGTGAACCGGCTCGGCCCGGGCGACCTCGCCGGCACCTACGCCGGTGCGCAGGGCAGCGCATCGGTCGGCGTCGGCCTCGGCGGCAACGTGCTGGTCGGCGGCTCCAATAATTCGATCGCGCTCCAGCCACTCAGCGTGCAGGGCCAGGTCGGCCTCAACGTCGCCGCCGGCCTCGAGAGCCTGGAACTCCACCCGGGCCGTTGACAACTCCCGTGTGCGAATCGCGTCGCTCCGACGCGATTCCGGCAACGACGCACCGCAGCGACGTTTGATGCTTGCCAAATCTCGGGGACGGGCAGAGCATCGGCGTTTGCCGACCCAATCATGGGCCGAGCTCCACACCAAGGAGGCGGCGAATGGGACAAGACGTCAGAAGTCCCCGAGGTCCACGGTGCATCGCGCTGGTGGGCCCTTTCCAAAGCGGTAAAACCACACTTCTCGAAGCCATCCTGGCGCGAACCGGCGCAATCCCACGCGCCGGCAGCGTCGACGCCGGAACCTCCGTCGGCGACGCCGCGCCAGAGGCCCGTCATCACAAGATGACGGTCGGGCTGACTGCCGTCACCACGAGTTTCATGGGCGACAGCTACACCTTCCTCGATTGTCCCGGTTCCGTCGAATTTGCCCACGACATGCGCGCCGCGCTGCCCGCGGTCGATGCCGCAATCGTGGTCTGCGAAGCCGACGAGAAGAAGCTGCCGCAGCTTCAGATCATTCTGCGCGAGCTGGAAGAACTGAAGATCCCGCGTTTCCTGTTCCTCAACAAGATCGACCGCGCCAACAAGCGCATCCGTGAGACGCTCGAGATACTCCAGCCCGCCTCGCGCGTGCCGCTGGTGCTGCGCCAGATCCCGATCTGGAAGGACGAGCTGATCGAGGGCTTCGTCGATCTCGCGCTGGAGCGTGCGTTCATTTACCGCGAGCACAAGGCCTCCGAAGTCGTCGCGCTCCAAGGCGGCGATCTCGATCGCGAGAAGGAGGCCCGCTTCTCGATGCTGGAGAAGCTCGCCGATCATGACGATGCGCTGATGGAGCAGCTGCTCGAGGACATCCAGCCGCCGCGCGACGCCGTGTTCGACGATCTCGCGCGCGAATTGCGCGACGGGCTGATCTGCCCCGTGCTGCTGGGCGCCGCCGCACGCGAAAACGGCGTGCTGCGTTTGATGAAAGCGCTGCGCCACGAGGCGCCCGGTATCGCGGAGACCGCAAAGCGTCTCGGCGTTCCCGAGACCAGAGACGTCCTCGGCTTCGTCTTCAAGACTCTGCATTCGCAGCACGGCGGCAAGCTCTCGCTGACGCGGATGCTCGCGGGCCATCTCGACGACGGTGCTACGCTGCAATCCTCCTCCGGCGGGGTCAGCCGCATCTCCGGCATCCTCGCCGTCACCGGGGCCTACGACACCAAGCGTGCCGCGGCGGAAGCCGGCGACACGGTGGCGCTCGCTAAGCTCGACCCGATCAAGACCGGCGACACGGTTTCGAACGGCAAGACCCCGCCGGCAGCGCTTGCCGCCAGCGAGCCCACTCCGCCGGTGCTCGCGATCTCGGTTGCGGCCACCGACCGCAAGGACGACGTCAAGCTCGGCCAGGCGCTGATGCGGCTGCACGAGGAGGATCCCTCGCTCGTCTTCGTGATGAACGCCCAGACCCACGACACCGTGCTGTGGGGTCAGGGCGAGATGCACTTGCGCGTCGCGAGCGAGCGGCTGCGCGATCGTTTCGGCGTCAAGGTCGCCTCGCATCCTCCTGCGATCGGCTATCAGGAAACCATCCGCAAGCCGATCGTCCAGCGCGGCCGCCACAAGAAACAGTCCGGCGGGCATGGCCAGTTCGGTGACGTCGTGCTCGACATCAGGCCGCTGCCGCGCGGCGAGGGCTTCAAGTTCGCCGAGAAGGTGGTCGGCGGCGCGGTGCCGCGCAACTACATCGGCGCGGTGGAAGAGGGCGTCGTCGACGGGCTCGCCCGCGGCCCGCTCGGTTTCCCGGTCACCGATTTGCAGGTGACGCTGACCGACGGCTCCTATCACAGCGTCGATTCCTCCGACCTCGCCTTCCGCACGGCGGCGCGGGTCGGGCTCACCGAGGGCCTGCCGCAATGCCAGTCGGTGCTGCTGGAGCCGATCCACGTGGTCGAGATCGTCTGCCCGACCGACGCCACCGCCAAGATCAACGCGATCCTATCGGCACGGCGCGGCCAGATCCTCGGCTTCGACACCCGCGACGGCTGGAGCGGATGGGACTGCGTCCGCGCCATGATGCCGGAAGCCGAGATCGGCGAGTTGATCGTCGAACTGCGCTCGGCCACGGCAGGCGCCGGCAGCTTCACCCGCCAGTTCGACCACATGGCCGAAGTCACGGGGCGCGCCGCCGACCAGATCATCGCCGCGCATCAACACGCGGCGTGATCGGTCTGCCGAAGTAAGGGACGCATCACTCTCTCGCACCCTCTGCCCGTTCTTTACGGGGAGAGGGTGGGGTGAGGGGCTGCCTCGCCACCCCGTCATTGCGAGCGCAGCGAAGCAATCCAGAATCCCTCCGCGGGGACAGCCTGGATTGCTTCCGCCGTGGCTGGAGCTTCGGCGGGCAAGTCGCTGCGCTCGCAATGACGGCGGTTGTGGGTTGCACTGTCGCGTCTTTT
>NZ_JBVVPM010000069.1:0-17317 GCF_055811255.1 Bradyrhizobium sp. MI1.11 | reverse complement strand
GGGGGGGGGGGCGCCCCCCCCCCCCTTACTTCCGCCCCCCCCAAAAAAAACACACACCCCCCCGGGGGGCACCCCCTCTTTCGCGGGGCGCCCCCCCAAATGACGGTGGAGACAGACGGGAGCGATAAAGTGCTTGCGCACGGCCTTGAATGATGTATTTTACATCATTGTACATGCTTCAGATATTACTTATAAAGGCTGAAACGTGAGGCCAAGGTGATCACGTCGTTCCAGATGCGGGCAGCGCGCGCGCTGCTCGGCATTGACCAGAGGGCCTTGGCGGAGCTCGCAGGCGTTTCGCTGCCGACCATTCAGCGGATGGAGGCGAGCACCGGCAACGTCCGCGGCGTGGTCGAGACCTTGATGAAGGTGGTCGAAGCCTTCGATCGGGCCGGCGTCGAGCTGATCGGCGAACAGGTGCGCAGCGAAGGCGGCGGACGCGGCGTTCGGCTCAAGGAGCCGGGGCCGCCGCGTCGGGTGGGAGCATGATCCCGCAATGATCATGCTCGGAAGCAGTCTTGACTAACGCACCGTCGCGCCCCGATACGCGGCCGCACGATGCATCGGAGCGTTGTGGGCAGCGGAGCATTTTGCTGAAATGAGCATCACTGGCGAACACGCAGGCAAGCTGCACCAGCTTCGTCGGCCGACCTTTACCGAACTCTATTTGCCAAAGCTCGTCACCGTATGGCGCGAGGGCTACGGCCTAGCGGATTTCCGCGCTGATGTGTTCGCGGGCCTCACGGTCGCGATCGTCGCGCTGCCGCTGTCGATGGCGATCGCGATCGCCTCGGGCGTGACGCCGGACCGCGGACTCTACACCGCCGTCGTCGGCGGCTTCATTGCCTCACTGCTCGGCGGCAGCCGATTCCAGATCGGCGGTCCCGCCGGCGCCTTCATTGTGCTGGTTGCGGCGACCGCCGACCGTCACGGGGTTGATGGCGTGATCCTGGCCACGCTGATGGCGGGCCTGTTCCTGATCGCTGCGGGCTTCCTGCGGGTCGGCACTTATATCAAGTTCATTCCGTATCCTGTGACGGTCGGCTTCACGGCCGGCATCGCCGTCATCATCTTCGCCAGCCAGCTGCGCGATCTCGGCGGGATCACGCTCCTCGCGAAGGAGCCGAGCGAGTTCGTTCCGAAACTGGTCGCGCTCGCCGGGGGCCTGCACACCGTCAATCCGTCGGCCGTCGCGGTCGCGATCGTCAGCATTGCCATCATCGCGGGCCTGCGACGCTGGCTGCCGTCCTGGCCGGGTATCCTGATCGCGGTCGTGCTCGCGGCGGTCGCATGTGCCGTGCTGTCGCTGCCGGTCGAGACCGTCGGCTCGCGCTTCGGCGGCATTCCGCGCGAACTGCCCTCGCCGGCCTTGCCTGCGTTCTCGCTCGCGAAGGCGACCGCCGTGCTGCCGGATGCGATCTCCTTCGCGCTGCTCGCCGCCATCGAATCGCTGCTGTCGGCGGTGGTGGCCGACGGCATGACCGGGCGCCGTCACCGCTCCAATTGCGAGCTGGTGGCGCAAGGCGCCGCCAATGTCGGCGCGGCGCTGTTCGGCGGCATCTGCGTCACCGGGCTGATCGCGCGCACCGCGACCAACATCCGCGCCGGCGCGCGGGGGCCGCTCGCGGGCATGCTGCATTCGGTCTTCCTGCTGCTGTTCATGCTGATCGCAGCGCCGCTCGCGAGCTACATCCCGCTGGCCGCGCTCGCCGCTGTGCTCGTCGTGGTGGCCTGGACCATGGCGGAGAAGCACGAATTCGCGACGCTGCTGCGCTCGTCATGGGGCGATGCCGTCGTGCTGCTCGCAACCTTCCTGCTCACCATCTTCCGCGATCTGACCGAAGGCATTTTGGTCGGCTTCGCGCTTGGCGCGGTCCTGTTCATCCATCGCATGGCGGAAATGACCGGCATCGAGGAACGTTCGCCGCTGGTGGCCGCCGATCGTCCCGACGACGATAATGGCGGGCGCGTGCCCTACGACCCCGCCCTCGCGGTCGATCGCGACGTGCTGGTCTATCGCATCACCGGCGCATTCTTTTTCGGTGCAGCCTCGGCGATCGGCGGCGTGCTCGACGGCATCGCCGACAAGCGCAAGGGTTTTGTGGTCGATTTCGCCGACGTGCCGTTCCTGGATTCGACCGCGGCCAACGTGCTCGGCCGCGTCGCCGCCAAGGCCCACCGCCAGGGCATCCGGCTGTTCATCACGGGGGCATCGCCAACGGTTCGCCGCGCGCTGCTCACCCATGGCGTCACGCCGCCACGCGCCCGCTATCGCGAGACCATCGCGCGTGCGGTCGCCGACATCAAGGGCGGCGCGGCGCACCCCGCGGCCGGTGAGGCGGGCACGACCTGACGCCGAGCCTCTCCCGAGACGCCCGCGCGCTTGACAGGGCTTGCGGGACGCGAAATGGATCGCCTCCGAAACGAACCCAGGGGAGGACGACCGTGACCAAGGCTCCCGCAGCCTGTCTGATCGGATGGCCGGCTGCGCATTCGCGCTCGCCGCTGATCCATCGTTACTGGCTGCGCACGCTCGGGATCGAGGGCGGCTATGTCATCGAGGCGGTTCCACCCGATAATTTGCGCGACTTCGTGCTGCGGCTGTCGCTGCGCGGCTTCGTCGGCGCCAACGTCACCATCCCGCACAAGGAGGGCGTGCTTGAGCTCTCGACGCCCGATGCCCGCGCGCGGGCGGTCGGTGCGGCCAACACGCTGTGGTTTGCGGACGGCGAGCTGCGCTCGACCAACACCGACGTCGAGGGCTTTATCGGCAATCTCGATGCCAGCGCGCCCGGCTGGGACGCAGCCGAAGAGGCGCTGGTGCTGGGCGCCGGCGGCTCCTCGCGCGCCATCGTGTTCGGGTTGCTCGAACGCGGCATCAGCCGCGTGCATCTCGCCAATCGCACCATCGCCCGGGCCGAGATGCTTGCACGCGAGTTCGGGCCGAAGGTGCATCCTGTTGCCTGGGACGGGATCGATGACATCCTGTCGCGTGCAAGACTTCTCGTGAACACGACCTCGCTCGGCATGCACGGTCAGCCTTCACTCGACCTTGACGTGGCGCGCCTGCCGGATGGCGCCGTGATCGCCGATCTCGTCTATGTCCCGCTGGCGACGCCGCTGCTCGCGGCCGCAAAGGCGCGCGGGCTGAAGACCGCCGACGGGCTCGGCATGCTGCTGCATCAGGCGGTCCGCGGCTTCGAGCTGTGGTTCGGCCGGCGGCCGCAGGTCACGGCCGAGCTGCGTGCGCTGGTCGAGGCCGATCTCACAAAGACTTGAGAGAATAGCGCGTAACCTCCGGAGTTCTATGTCCGTAAGGGGACAATAGGGACAATCGGAGACCGTCATGTCTGTTCAACGTGCAACTTTCACACGTCCGCTCATTGCCGTCGCGATGGTGGCCGTCTCGACCCTCTCGGCACTTGCGCAAAGGGCGCCGGTGCCGACGCGCGTCCGCGGCACGATCGAAAGCGTCAATGGCGACACGATGCAGGTCAAGGCGCGCAGCGGCGAGGACGTCAAGCTGCACATCGCCTCCGACGTGAACGTGTCGGGCATTACCAGGATTTCACTTGCCGACATCAAGCCCGGCTCCTTCGTCGGCGCCACCACCGTGCCGGGACCGGACGGCGGCGCGAACGCGGTCGAGGTCCACGTGTTTCCTGAGAGCATGCGCGGCACCGGCGAGGGCTCGCGACCTTATGACCTCAAGCCCAACTCCAGCATGACCAATGCGACCGTGTCGGAGAGCGTGGTCGGCAACGACGGCCATACGCTGCTGGTCAAGTACAAGGACGGCGAGAAGAAGGTGTTCGTCGCCGACAATACGCCGGTGGTGACCTTCGTGCCCGGCGACAAATCCGATCTGAAGGCCGGCGCCAAGGTGATCGCCTTCATGAAGCAGCTGCCGGACGGCTCGTTCGAAACCAACCGCGTCAGCGTCGGCCGCGACGGCCTGACGCCGCCGATGTAAATGGAGACTAACAACATGTCGAAGAGAAGCTGGATATCACGCGTCGGCGCGGCCGCATTCGCCGCCTGCATCGTCACGTCATCCGCCCTGGCGCAGCAGACGCCGACGGTCCGGATCCGCGGCACCATCGAGAGCGTCGACGGCAACACGCTCGGCATCAAGACCCGCGAAGGCAGCGACGTGAAGGTGCGCATGACCGACAACGTCGCCGTCTTCGCGGTGGTGAAGACGTCGTTGTCGGAGATCAAGGACGGCTCCTATATCGGCGTCACCGGCCTGCCCGAGCCCGACGGCACCCAGAAGGCGATCGCGGTGCACATCTTCCCCGAAAACCAGCGCGGCGCGGCCGAAGGTTTTCGTCCCTGGGACGCGCGCGCCAACTCGACCATGACCAACGCCACCGTGGCGCAGACGGTGAAGGGCACCGACGGCCAGAACATCACGGTCAAGTACAAGGACGGCGAGAAGAAAGTCGTGGTGCCTCCGGACACGCCGATCGTCACCTTCGTCGCCAGCGACAAATCCGAGCTCAAGCCCGGCGCCAAGCTGATCATTTTCGGCGCGGTGAAGAAGGACGATGGTTCGCTGGAAGCCAACCGGGTGAACGTCGGTCGCGATGGGGTGACGCCGCCGATGTGAGGAGCGCGCCAAGCGGAGATTTGTAGGGTGGGTTAGGCGAAGCCGTAACCCACCATGCTTCCGCAAATGCGGACCGAAGTTGGTGGGTTACGCTCAGCGACCGCGCTTCGCGCAGCCGCAGAGCTAACCCACCCTACAGCACTGCCGCTGCGGTTCACATCGCAATGATATGTTCGTCGATCTCGTCAATCCTGTTGACGCCGCACAGGCCCATGGTGGTGAGCAGCTCCTTCTGGATGATGTCGATCGCCTTGGCGACGCCGGCCTGGCCGCCGGCGCCCAGGCCATAGGCGTAAGCGCGGCCGATCATGCAGGACTTTGCGCCGAGCGCGAGCGCGCGCATCACGTCTTGACCGGAGCGGATGCCGCCGTCGAACATGATCTCCATCCTGTCACCGACCGCCTCGGCGATCTCGGGCAGCACCTCGATCGATGACGGCGCGCCGTCGAGCTGACGGCCGCCGTGGTTCGATACGACGAGAGCCTGCGCGCCGGTCTTGGCGGCTTCCTCCGCGTCCTCGACGTCCAGAATGCCCTTGATGATCAGCTTGCCCGGCCAGATGCTGCGGATCCACTCGACGTCCTTCCAGTTCAACGACGTGTCGAACTGCGACGCCGTCCACTCGGCGAGGCGATTGAGATCCCCGGTGTTCTTCACATGTCCGGCGATGTTACCGAAGGTGCGGCGCTTGCCCCGGAGCACGCCCGACACCCAGGTCGGCTTGGTGGCAAAGTCGATCAGCTTCGAGAGCGACCATTCCGGCGGAACCGTCATGCCGTTCTTGATGTCGGCGTGGCGCTGGCCGATGACCTGGAGATCGACTGTCAGCACCAGCGCGGAGCATTTCGCCGCGATCGCGCGCTGGATCAGTTCCTTGATGAAGCCGCGGTCCTTCATCACGTAGAGCTGGAACCAGAACGGCTTCTCGACACTGGCCGCGATGTCTTCGATCGAGCAGATCGACATCGTCGACTGCGTGAACGGGATACCGGCGGCTTGCGCGGCGCGGCAGGCATGGATCTCGCCATCGCCATGCTGCATGCCGAGCAGGCCTACCGGCGCCAGTATCAGCGGCATGGTCGAGGGCTCGCCGAGGATCGTGGTCGCGGTGTCGCGTTTGGAGACGTCGACCAGGATGCGCTGGCGGAACTTGATGGCCTGCATGTCATCGCGGTTGGCGCGCAGCGTTTCCTCGGCGTAGGAGCCGCGGTCGCAATAATCGAAAAACGCCTTCGGCACGCGGCGCTGATGCAGTGTGCGAAGATCGTCGATACAGGTGATGTGCTTCATGAACGTTTCCCCGGCCCGTCTTCTATCAAGAGTCTTGTACTGGAAGACTCTTGCATCGGAAGATCGAGGGGTCATCTAGCATGGTTGGATGCACAGCCAAATCGTTTGAAAATCTTTTGGAGGAGGGCGCCATGACCAGGCCGCACACCGGACCGACGCCGGAGGAGATCAAGGAGAAGCATGATCTCGAGGAGGCGCTGGAAGAAGGTCTGGAAGAGACCTTTCCGGGCTCCGATCCCGTCAATGTCACCCAGCCGGCGCCGAGCCGCGGGGACGGCCATGTGAAGCGCTCGGACTAGGCGCGGTTCCGCCCTGTTCCGGCGTCCTCACCGGAAATATAACGTTAACAAGGCGTTATCGGGGCCGGGTACGTCAGGTTCCGTAATGATTCATCATATTTTTTGAAGCCAAGTTAGCCGCGATGGCTTTATAAGACCTCAGCAAATCAGGGATGCGGGTCCCGCCAGGGCACCCGCAGGTTGTCTTGGGATCCCTGGTTGTCGCGTGGGGGACGATATGAGCCGCAAATATTTCGGGACGGACGGGATCCGGGGCCGCGCCAACGGGCTGATCACGCCGGAGCTCGCGCTCAAGGTCGGCCAGGCCGCAGGCCTGGCGTTTCAGCGCGGTGACCACCGCCACAGGGTCGTGATCGGCAAGGACACCCGCCTGTCCGGCTACATGATCGAATACGCGATGGTGGCGGGCTTCACCTCGGTCGGCATGGATGTGCTGCTGGTCGGCCCGATGCCGACACCGGCGGTCGCGATGCTGACCAAGTCGATGCGCGCCGATCTCGGCGTGATGATCTCCGCGTCGCACAACCTGTTCGAGGACAACGGCATCAAGCTGTTCGGCCCGCAGGGCTTCAAGCTCTCCGACGACGTCGAGAAGCAGATCGAGCAGCTGCTCGACGAGCCCATCGACAAGCGTCTTGCCCAGAGCGCCAGCCTCGGCCGCGCCCGCCGCATCGATGGCGTGCATGATCGCTACATCGAATTCGCCAAGCGCACGCTGCCGCGCGATCTGTCGCTCGACGGCCTGCGCGTCGTGGTCGATTGCGCCAACGGCGCCGCCTACAAGGTGGTACCGGAAGCGCTGTGGGAGCTGGGCGCCGACGTGATTGCGATCGGAGTCGAGCCCGACGGCTTCAACATCAACAAGGAATGCGGCTCCACCTCGCCGGAAGCGCTGTCGAAGAAGGTGCGCGAGATGCGCGCCGACATCGGCATCGCGCTCGACGGTGACGCCGATCGCGTCATCCTGGTCGACGAGCGCGGCCACATCGTCGATGGCGACCAGCTGCTCGCGGTGATCGCGCAGAGCTGGAAGGAAGACGGCCGGCTGTCGCGATCGGGCATCGTCGCCACCGTGATGTCGAACCTCGGGCTCGAGCGCTTCCTCAATGCGCAGGGGCTCGATCTCGTGCGCACGCCGGTCGGCGATCGCTACGTGCTCGAGCAGATGCTGAACGGCGGCTACAATCTCGGGGGCGAGCAGTCCGGCCACATCATCCTGTCCGACTACGCCACCACCGGCGACGGCTTCGTGGCCGCATTGCAGGTGCTTGCCGTGGTGCAGAAGCTGCGCCGGCCGGTGTCGGAAGTCTGCCACCGCTTCGATCCGCTGCCGCAGATTCTGAAGAACGTCCGTCACAAGGGCGGCAAGCCGCTCGACAATTCCGACGTCAAATCGGCGATCTCCGACGGCGAGCAGCGGCTCAACGGCCACGGCCGCCTGCTGATCCGCTCCTCCGGCACCGAGCCGGTGATCCGCGTCATGGGCGAGGGCGAGGATCGCATCCTGGTCGAGGACGTCGTCGACACCATCGTTTCCGCACTCGGGCAGGCCGCGGCTTAAGGCGCATCGCGAAGCACGATCGTAGCCCGGATGGAGCGCAGCGAAATCCGGGAATCGTGCAACAGGCGAACGGCCCCGGATTGCGCTGCGCTCCATCCGGGCTACGAACTCCCTCAGGCGGGAAGAGCGAAGCGCATCCCAGCCATCGACGATTGGCGGTGGATCGCTCGCCGCGCGCAGCGTAACTAGCTTGTCGCGGCAATCTGCCGCGCCGGCCGGGATGCTCCATTGAACAAGCCAGTCGTCGTCTCAGAGGAAACGCTGACCGAGCCCGTCATCGTCAGCGACGTGGCATCCGCCGCCAAGGCCGCAGGGCCGGCCTATGTCGTGCTTGCCGGCATCAGCTTCTCGCACTTTCTCAACGACACCATGCAGTCGCTGATCGCTTCCGTGTATCCGATCCTGAAGGACACCTACGCACTCGACTTCGCGCAGATCGGCATGATCACGCTGGCCTTCCAGTTCACGGCCTCGCTGCTCCAGCCGGTGGTCGGCCACTACACCGACAAGAAGGCGCAGCCCTATTCGCTGTCGATCGGCATGGCCTCGACCTTCTTCGGTCTGCTGCTGCTCAGTGCCGCCCACCAATATCTGGTCATCCTCGTCGCCGCCGCGCTGGTCGGCCTCGGCTCGGCGGTGTTTCACCCGGAATCGGCGCGCATCGCGCGGCTCGCCTCCGGCGGCCGCTACGGTTTTGCGCAATCGGTATTCCAGCTCGGCGGCAGTTTTGGCACCTCGATGGGACCGGTGCTCGCCGCGCTCATCGTCGTGCCGTTCGGGCAGGGCAGCATCGCCTGGTTCTCCTCGATCGCCTTCCTCGCGATCCTTATCCTCTGGCGCATCGGCCGCTGGTACGAACCGCAGATCAAGGCGAAGAAGACCGCGGTCGCTCAAGCCCATCCCGACGCGCCGAGCTCGCGTCGCGTCGTCGTTGCGCTCCTCGTGCTGGTCGCGCTGCTGTTCTCGAAACAGCTCTACGTCTCGAGCCTGTCGAGCTACTACATCTTTTATCTGATCGACCGCTTCGGCGTGTCGACGCAAGCCGCGCAGATGTATCTCTTCATTTTCCTCGCCGCGAACGCGGTCGGCGCTTTTCTCGGTGGTCCCCTGGGCGATCGCTTCGGCCGCAAGATCGTGATCTGGATCTCGATCCTGGGGGCGCTGCCGTTCACGCTGGCGCTGCCCTATGCCGGGCTCTATGCGAGCGCGGTGCTATCAGTGATCATCGGCCTGATCATCTCCTCGACGACGTCATCGATCATCGTGTTCGCGCAGGAGCTGGTCCCGCATCGCTTCGGCATGATCTCCGGCGTGTTCTTCGGTGTCGCCTTCGGCATCGGCGGCTTGGGCGCCGCCGTGCTCGGCAAGCTCGCCGACCACACCTCGATCGCGTTCGTCTACCAGGTCTGCGCTTACCTCCCGGCGATCGGCCTGCTTGCGGTGTTCCTGCCCAAGCTGCCGCGGCACGCGCGTTAACACATCCTGTCTTGCTGCAACGCGGCTTCATACATCGTTAGGAAATGCGGCGACGGCGTCGTATTTGCGCTGCATTTTTGCAACGCTCGCGCCGCACGCGCGTGTGCAGTTAGAAAAAATCAACCTTAAAAATTAGGGTTAAGTGGCGCTTAAACATTTGCTGGCATCGTCCGGGCCGTGAGTTTCCAGAACGTGAGGCGCCGTATTTGCCTCACCGGCCAAAAGGACGAAGCCAATGCGTAGCGTTAAGTCTCTCCTTGCCGCGGGTGCGGCAACCCTGATCTCATCGATGGCGTTCGCCGCCGACATGCCGATCGCGGCGCCCCCTCCGATGTACGCGCCCCCGGCTCCGCCCGCCGATTTCGGTGGCTGGTATCTGCGCGGCGACGTCGGCTTCAGCAATCAGAAGACAAGCGATCTCCACTACGGTCGCGAGTCCGCCTATTCGCAGCTCACCTCGTTCAATCAGCAGGCGTCGTTCGACACGGCCGGCATCTTTGGGCTCGGCGCGGGTTACCGGTTCAACAATTGGTTCCGCGCGGACGTGACCGGGCAGTATCGCGGCAATTCGAATTTCAAGGGAACGGATCGTTTCACCGGAACCGCGGGCGGCGTGCCCTACAGCGGGATCGACAATTACAGTGCATCCAAGTCCGAATGGCTGGTGTTGGCGAACGCGTATGTCGACCTGGGCACCTGGTGGTGCATCACGCCGTTCATCGGCGCGGGCGTTGGCGGCGCACGCGTCTCCATCTCGAACTTCACCGACACCGGCATCAACGATCTTGCGTTCTCGACCGCGAGCTTCTCGAGCGCACCGACCGGTTCGAAGTGGAACTTGGCGTGGGCTGCCCACGCGGGTCTCGCATACAAGGTCAATCCCAACCTCGTCCTCGAACTTGCCTATAGCTATGTCGATATGGGTGAGGGGCAAACCGGTGTTTTGTCGACCTACACCGGGGGAACCACGGGCAACGTCTTCAAGTTCAAGGACATCACCTCGCACGACCTGAAGCTCGGCGTGCGCTGGAATCTCGACAGCCCGCCGGCCTACATGCCGCCGCTCGTCACCAAGGGCTGATCGTCAGCCTGATCGGTTAGGACTTCTTAACGGCGCGGGATCATCCCGCGCCGTTTTGCTTTGCGTATTTTTCATGGCGGGCGGCGACGAAAGGCTCCGACGCAACCATTGGTTAAGGTTAACGAGCCATGATCACGAGCGAAAGTTCGAGTTCGATGGAGCGTTCGATGCGTAGGCTTTTGTTGGCGGCGGCGATGTTGGGGACGATCTCTGCGGCGCACGCGGCTGATCTCTCTGACCTGCCGATCCTGCGCGGCGGCTTCACAGACGGCTTGAGCAACTCCAACGTCAACTGGCAAGGAAGCTATATCGGCGCCCAGGGAAGCTACGGGACATCCGATATGAATTTCACCGGTTCTACTAGAACTGTTGCGGCTGCCTTGCTTGCCAATACTTCGATTGAAGCCGGCGGACAGGTATCGAGCTGGCCAGTGGGCGGCGGCAAGGTGTCATCACATGGTCATGGCTATGGCGCCTTCGCCGGTTACAACGGGCAATGGGACGATGTCGTGCTCGGCGTCGAGGTCAATTACATACATGGCAAGTTCGGCGGCTCGGCGACCGGCACCATGGGGCGCTCCTTTGTCGATCCTCTGAGTTTTCTGGACGACATCACGTACAAAAGCACGAGCTCGATAGCGATCTCCGATATGGGAACGCTCCGCATTCGCGGCGGCTACGCCGTCGGCTCTTTCTTGCCTTATCTGTTCGGAGGCATTGCACTTGGGCAAGCCAACATCACCAAGACTGCCGAGATCACCGGGACTCAGTTCAACCAGTCGGCGCCCTTTCAAACAATCAATGTCAATCTGTCCGCCACAGATGGTCTCTATAGTCACCTGATCTATGGCTACTCCACCGGTATTGGTGTCGATGCGATGCTGTGTGCAGGCCTGTTTCTGCGGGCGGAGTGGGAATACGTTCGCTTCACGTCATCGGTCGACACCAGCATCAATACCGTCCGCGCCGGTCTCGGCTACAAGTTCTGACGCGCGTGCGCGCCGCCGATTGACAGGCCGCCTCCGTCCTGATGCTCTGTCGCCGAACGCGGGGGCAGCGATGCGGATCTACGGCGATACCAATTCCGGCAATTGTCTGAAGGTGAAGTGGGTCTGCGATAAGCTCGCGCTGCCCTATCAGTGGATCGAGATCGACACTCGCAAGGGCGAAAGCCGCACGCCGCAATTCCTGAGGATGAACGGCGCCGGCCAGGTGCCGACGGTGGCCTTCGACGAAGGTCGCACGCTGGCGCAATCCAATGCCATCATCCGCTATCTCGCGCGCGACAGTGCGCTCATTCCGCGCGATGCCTTCACTGCCGCGAAGATGGACGAATGGCTGTTCTGGGAACAATACAGCCACGAGCCCTATATCGCGGTGTGCCGCTTCCAGCTCGTCTATCTCGGCAGGGACGCCTCCGAGCTCGACCCTGAAAAGGTCAAGCGCGGCTATGCGGCGCTCGATCGCATGGAGCAGCATCTGGCGGCAAGCCGCTTCTTCGCCGGCGATGCAGTTTCGCTCGCCGACGTCTCGCTGCTTGCCTATACGCGCGTCGCGCATGAAGGCGGCTTCGATCTCGGTCGTTATGCCGCCATCCGCCGCTGGATCGGCGAAGCCGAGACCTTTCTCGGGCTTCCCAAGGTGCGTTAGGCGCGCTGAGGCAGGAGTAACTCAATGAACACCGAATCCGTTTCCATTCGTCCCGCGCGCCGTGAGGATGTTGCTGCGATCGTGGCGATGCTCGCCGACGATCATCTCGGGAGCGCACGCGAGCGCGTGGAAGACCCGTTGCCTGCGTCCTATTACGAGGCATTCGCGCGGATCGAGCGCGATCAAAATATCCAGCTCGTAGTTGCCGAGAGCGAGGGCAGGGTGGTCGGCTGCCTGCAGCTCGCGATCCTGCCGGGTCTCAGCTCGCAAGGCGGCTTGCGCGGTTTGCTCGAAGACGCCCGCGTTGCTTCCGATTGCCGCAGCCGCGGCATCGGCGAGCAATTGGCGCAATGGGCGATGACGGAAGCGAAAGCGCGCGGCTGCAATCTCGTCGAACTGCTGACGCATCAGACGCGAACAGATGCGCAGCGCTTCTACAAGCGGCTTGGGTTCACGGCGAGTCACGTCGGCATGACTGTCCGCTTTTGACGCAGCACGCCAATGAGCGTTGCGCGATCAGTGAAATCGGATCGCGCATACGTTCATGTTAAGAGCTGATAAACTACCCGTTCGACGTTCACGTGGAACCAGGAACGAACGGTGCTACGCGAGCGTCTGAAACCGGGCTCGGTCGGTTCGGGGATTTCGATGACAAGCTATTCGATGATCAAGGTCGGCAACGACTACGTCGTGCAGGCCAATGACAAATGCATTTTGAAAGTCGGCAGCCGGCGCCGCGCCGCGCAATTGATCAACGATGCCACGGACTTGTTGAACGCGCTGGCCGTGGTCGAATCCCCTAAAATCGCACCGGAGGCGCCATCATTCGCGCGTGAGGTCCCGGAACTTCCTTGACTGGTCTTCCCGATTCCCGTATCAGCCGCGGCGGGACACCTCCCCCCAACGGGAGGCTTACTATCTGGAAGGGTAGACGATGACTGTAGCGAAGCCCGCTTCGCGGCCGAACGTGCCGCATTTTTCCTCCGGCCCCTGCGCCAAGCGCCCCGGATGGAATGCCCAAAACCTCAAGGACGCAGCGCTCGGCCGTTCGCATCGCGCGAAGGTCGGCAAGACCAAGCTCAAGCTCGCGATCGATTTGACGCGCGAGGTGCTCGAAGTGCCCGCCGATTATCGCATCGGCATCGTGCCGGCGTCCGATACCGGCGCGGTCGAGATGGCACTGTGGTCGATGCTGGGTGCGCGGCCCGTCACCACGCTCGCTTGGGAATCCTTCGGCGAGGGCTGGGTCAGCGACATCGTCAAGGAATTGAAGCTCAAGGACGTCACCAAGCTCAACGCGGCTTACGGTGAACTCCCGGATCTCTCCAAGGTCGATCCGAAGTCCGACGTCGTCTTCACCTGGAACGGCACCACCTCGGGCGTGCGCGTGCCGAACGCCGACTGGATCAGCGCGACCCGCGAAGGCCTGACCATTTGCGACGCCACCTCGGCCGCGTTCGCACAACCCCTCGACTGGGCCAAGCTCGACGTCGTCACCTTCTCCTGGCAGAAGGCGCTCGGCGGCGAAGCCGCGCATGGCATGCTGATCCTGTCGCCCCGCGCGGTGGAGCGGCTCGAAACCTACAAGCCGGCCTGGCCGCTTCCGAAGATTTTCCGCATGACCAAGGGCGGCAAGATCAACGAAGGCATTTTCGTCGGCGAGACCATCAACACGCCGTCGATGCTCTGCGTCGAGGATTATCTCGACGCGCTGAACTGGGCCAAGTCGATCGGCGGCCTGAAGGCGCTGATCGCGCGCGCCGACGCCAACACCAAGGTGCTCGCCGACTGGAAGGCGAAGACGCCCTGGATCGACTTCCTCGCCAAGGACGCCGCGATCCGCTCCAACACTTCGGTGTGCCTGAAGTTCACCGATCCCGCGATCACCTCGCTCTCCGAGGACGCGCAGGCCGACTTCTCCAAGAAGCTGGTGGCGCTGGTCGAGAAGGAAGGCGCGGGCTACGACTTCGCCTACTACCGCGATGCGCCCGCCGGCCTGCGGATCTGGTGCGGCGCCACCGTCGAGGCCAGCAATGTCGCGCTGCTGACCCAGTGGATCGACTGGGCTTTTGCCGAGACCAAGGCCGCGCTCGCCAAGGCGGCGTAGGTTTCTTTCTTCGCTTCTCCCCGTAAGAACGGGGGGAGGGAGAAGTGCTCCGAGACATTCATCCAATCCGGTCTAAGGCCCTTCCCTTGAGGAAGGCAGAGGACACATTCCCATGACCAAACCCAAAGTTCTCATTTCCGACGCGCTCTCTCCCGCCGCCGTACAGATCTTCAAAGACCGCGGTGTCGAGGTCGACTTCCAGCCCAACCTCGGCAAGGACAAGGACAAGCTCGCCGAGATCATCGGCAATTACGACGGCCTCGCGATCCGCTCGGCGACCAAGGCGACCGCGAAGATCCTCGAGAAGGCGACCAACCTCAAGGTGATCGGCCGCGCCGGCATCGGCGTCGACAACGTCGAGATTCCCGCCGCCACGGCCAAGGGCATCATCGTGATGAACACGCCGTTCGGCAATTCGATCACGACCGCCGAGCACGCCATCACCCTGATGCTGGCGCTGGCGCGCGAGATTCCGCAGGCGGACGCTTCGACCCAGGCCGGCAAATGGGAAAAGAACCGCTTCATGGGCGTCGAGATCACCGGCAAGGTGCTCGGCGTCGTCGGCTGCGGCAACATCGGCTCGATCGTCGCCGACCGCGCGCTCGGCCTGCGCATGAAGGTGATCGCGTTCGATCCGTTCCTGTCGCCGGAACGCGCCAGGGACATCGGCGTTGAGAAGGTCGAGCTCGACGATCTCTTGAAGCGTGCCGACTTCATCACGCTGCACACCCCGCTGACCGAGAAGACCAAGAACATCATCGACGCATCCGCGATCGCCAAGATGAAGAAGGGCGTGCGCCTGATCAACTGCGCCCGCGGCGGCCTCGTCGACGAGCAGGCCGTGGTCGACGCTTTGAATTCCAAGCACATCGCAGGTGCCGCCTTCGACGTCTTTGTCGAGGAGCCCGCCACAGCGAACGTGCTGTTCGGTCATCCCAACGTGATCTGCACGCCGCATCTCGGCGCGTCCACCACCGAGGCGCAGGAGAACGTCGCACTTCAGGTCGCCGAGCAGATGTCGGATTACCTGCTCACCGGCGCGATCTCGAATGCCGTCAACTTCCCCTCGATCACGGCGGAAGAGGCCCCGAAGCTGAAGCCGTTCATCGCGCTCGCCGAAAAGCTCGGCTCGTTCGCCGGACAGCTGACCGAGAGCGGCATCCTCAAGGTGGAGATCACCTATGAGGGCCACGTCGCCGAGATGAAGATCAAGGCGATCACCTCCGCCGTGCTGTCCGGCCTGCTGCGGCCGATGCTGGGCGAGGTCAACGTCGTCTCCGCGCCCGTCGTCGCCAAGGAGCGCGGCATGGTGGTGGACGAGATCGTCCGCGCCGCCCAGAGCGACTATGAAAGCCTGATCACCGTCACGGTCACCACCGAGCGGCAGGAGCGGTCGGTCTCGGGCACGGTCTATGCCGACGGCAAGCCGCGCCTGGTCGACATCAAGGGCATCCGCGTCGACGCTGAATTTGGCAAGTCGATGATCTACGTGACCAACGAGGACAAGCCGGGCTTCATCGGCAAGTTCGCGAGCCTGCTCGGCGATGCCAAGATCAACATCGCGACCTTCCATCTCGGCCGAGTTGCGCCGGGCTCCGATGCCATCGCACTGATCGAGGTCGACGGTGCCGTGCCGGCGGATCTGCTCGCCAAGGTGCAGGCCCTGCCGCAGGTCAAGCAGGTCAAGGCGCTGACGTTCTGATACGCCGACATATTCCGACCCGCGGAACAACGCCGCCCTCTCGCGAGGGCGGCGTTTTTATTTCTCCCGCGACCGCTGGACATTGTGTACCAATGGCGCCGAGAAGACGTCGACCGACGCTCCGTTCAAAATCGTTCGAAAAGGGAGAAAACAATGCGTGAAGCCGTCATCGTTTCCTATGCACGCACGGGCCTCGCGAAATCCGGCCGCGGCGGGTTCAACATCACCCCGCCGATGTCGCTCGCGGCCCATGCCATCCACCACGCGGTCGATCGCGCCGGCGTCGAGAAGGACTATGTCGAGGATTGCTATCTCGGCAATTGCGCCCATGGCGCGCCGAACATCGGCCGCCAGGCCGCGCTGCTGGCAGGAATGCCGAAATCGACCGGGGGCGTCTCGGTGAACCGGTTCTGCTCGTCCGGTCTCCAGACCATCGCGATGGCCGCCAACTCGATCCGCTCGGACGGTTCCGACTGCATCGTCGCAGGCGGCGTCGAGAGCATCTCGATGCCGGGCGGCGGGACTCCGAAAGAATCGATCGATCCCGAGCTGCTCAAGACGGCGCCGGCGATCTTCATGGCGATGATCGACACCGCCGACATCGTCGCCGAGCGCTACAATCTCAGCCGTGAATATCAGGACGAGTATTCGCTGGAATCGCAGCGCCGCATGGCCGCCGCGCAGCAGGCGGGCAAGTTCAAGGACGAGATCGTTCCGATGAAGACCAAGATGAAAGTGGTCGACAAGGCGACCAAAGCGGAGTCGATCGTCGATTACGTCGTCGACCGCGACGAGTGCAACCGGCCCGAGACCACGCTGGAAGGTCTCGCCAAGCTCGAGCCCGTCAGGGGTCCCGGCAAGTTCGTCACGGCGGGCAACGCCAGCCAGCTGTCGGACGGCGCCGCGGCCGTGGTGCTGATGGAAGCCAAGGACGCGGAGAAGCGCGGCCTCAATCCCATGGGCCGCTTCGTCGCCTGGGCGGCGGCGGGTTGCGAGCCGGACGAGATGGGCATCGGCCCGATCTTTGCCGTGCCGAAGCTGTTGAAGCGTCATGGCCTGAAGATCGACGACATCGATCTGTGGGAGCTCAACGAAGCCTTCGCCAGCCAGTGTCTCTATTCGCGCGACAAGCTCGGCATCGATCCCGACAAGTACAACGTCAACGGCGGCTCGATCGCGATCGGCCACCCGTTCGGCATGACCGGTGCACGTCTCACCGGCCACATCCTCCAGGAAGGCAAGCGCCGCAAGGCCAAATGGGGCGTCGTGACGATGTGCATCGGCGGCGGCCAGGGCGGCGCGGGACTGTTCGAGATTTATAGCTGAGACAGACGACAGGACTGCGAAGGGCACGGCGCCGCAAACGCCGTGCCCTTTTTGTTTGGGCGATTTGTGCTTGCGAGCTCTCTCAACGCGGGTCGGGGGGGGGGGGGGGGGGGGGGGGCGGGGGGGGGGGGGGGGGGGGGGGGGGGGGGCCGCGGGCGGGCCCCCCCCCCCCCCCCCCCCCCGCCGGCCGCGGGGCGGGAAGAGAGAAGAAC
>NZ_JBVVPM010000068.1:9808-38745 GCF_055811255.1 Bradyrhizobium sp. MI1.11 | reverse complement strand
CACCTCCCGCAGAACAAAAGCGGAAAGTGTAACCCATGTGTCCGGTACGAACTGTCACCTATGTCTCGGGTCGCTCAAGCTCATTTGATCTCCCCAAGCCAGGCGTTGTGACCGGCGCATTTGGTCACCATGAGCGCGCTGGTGCAGATGAATCCGGTAGAGCGCGGCCATTGCCTCACCGTCGGAGGATTCAGTATCGCACGGCAGTCTGAGTGATCGTGATCACATAAACTCGCGATTGGCTCCCCTAGTGTCCAGCTCACGCCAAACACGGGGAGATTTCATATGCGCAAGATCATTCTGGTGGCCGCTATGGTGCTGGTCTCTGCCTCTGCCCAGGCCGGAGGCCCGCGCAGCCTGTCGCTGTCCGCGGTGAGCGAGCCGGCTTCGGTTCAGCAAACGGCGCCGACGCTCGCTGCCGCGCCGACGCAGGTGAGCGAAGCAGCGCCAGCCGCCGAAGCTCCGAAATATCTCGATCGCCCGCCGGCGGTTTCGCTCACTGCGCCTGCGGCGACTCCCACACCGACGACCGCGACGACCTCAGCGCTCGCGACGACGACCCAACCCGCCGCGAAGACGACGGCCAAGGCGGACAAGTCGAAGCACAAGCGCAGCTGGACCGAAGGCCGCATCATCAGCGAGCTGCATCGCCACGGCATCTACTGGTAAGGTGCCTGCTCTCAAAAAGCATATGGCCGGGACAAGCCCGGCCATGACGCAAGAGATTTGGATCGGACTGGACGCGCTACTGCGAAACCGTCTGCACCACGCTCCCGATCGGACGTGCGCTCGAGGTCGGCACCTTCAGGTCCTTCAGCAATGCCTCGTCATATTCTGGCAGCGACTCGAGCGTCGTCTTGGCCTTCATCTGCACGACCTTGTAGCCGCCGGCCTTGAGCCGCGCGAGCAGTGCAGGCATGGCTTCGCCGGTATGCTTCTGGAAGTCGTGCATCAGGATGATGCCCTTGCCGAGCTTGTCGAGCCTGGTCATCACGGTCTCGATGATCTTCTCCGGCGTGGCGCCCTTCCTGAAGTCGAAGGAGTCGATGTCGGTCGAGAACATCGCGACGTTTCGGGTGCCGAAATAGCTCACGATCGCCGGATTGTGCTGCAGCTGCGGGAAGCGGAAGAACGGTGCCGGGTTGGTGCCGAGCGCGTATTTCACGGCGCTAACACCCTTCTCGACCTCGTCCTTGGCCATCTGCTCGGTCATCTTCTTGCCGTTCAGGTTGACGTGCGACCAGGTGTGAGTGCCGACCGTGTGGCCCTGCGCCAGCACCTGGCGAAGGATTTCCGGATGGTAGGTCGCATGCTTGCCGACCGAGAAGAACAGGCCCTTGGTGCATTCATCCGCGAGCGCCTTCAGCACGGCGGGCGTGTTGACCGGCCAGGGACCGTCGTCGAACGTCAGCACGACCTCCTTGTCGGTGAGGAAGTCGAACTGCTTGAAATGATCGAAGCCGAAGCCCGGACCGCCGGTGGTGTCGATCTCGACCACGCGGGAGACGCCGAGCGCGTTGGGATTGGCGCAGGTCGATTTCTGCTGAACCGGCATCGGCGCGGGTGCGGCGGCCGGGGCGGCTGCCGCCGGTTTGGCCGCAATCGCCGCCGTGGTCGTGACGTCGTCCTTGGCGGCGAGCTTCGCCTGTGCCGGCAATTGATCGGCGGCACGGGCGGCAATCGTCTTGGGAGCGGCCTGGTCGGCGCGCGAGGAATAATAAAACCAACCGCCGGCGGCAATCACGACCGCCGCAACTACACTGGCCAGCATCAGGCCCAACGCATTACGCATCGCCATTCTTTCCAATTACGCAACCAAACCGGCGGAATTTCCCGCTCGACGAGCCATTAATGCGAAGGAACAGTTAACGTGACACCAACACGACAGCGGATATGAAGGAATTTCAGCGAGGTGCGCCAACGTGACCATAGTCACAGAGGGTGGGCCTCCCGTGACCGTCATCACAGTGGAAACTGTTTTGCTGGAGCATGGTCGATCCCATCAACAACGGGCCCGCTTCCAGCGGTGCCAATGGGAGCTTCAAATGACCAACTCGCTGAACACCAAGTCTCTGAACACCAAGTCCTTGAGTAGCAAGATCCGCGACACCAGCCTGGCTCTGGGCTTTGCCGCCATCCTCTCGATCGCCTCGACCGGCTCCAGCTTCGCCTTCTCGTCCGAAGCCCAGCAGCAGTGCACCGGCGACGCTTTCCGCCTGTGCTCGTCGGAAATCCCGAACATCCCGAAGATCACGGCGTGCATGATGAAGCATCGTTCGGATCTGAGCGCCGGTTGCCGTGCGGTGATGGACAAGGACCTCGCCAAGGGCGGCGCGTCACGCAAGGTCGCTGACGCCCAGGACGCTCAGTAACAGTAACGATAGCGTCGTTGCGTCGGTTAGCTCCCCTCGCGATGTGCCCCGGCGTCAAGCCGGGGCCACGCGGCAGCGCAAGCCCGCCTGCCAATAAAGCCGTTGCGGCTTCGGGATCGTCGCTCTAGCTTCGCCCGCACATCTTCCGGGTAAGAGGCATTACGCGATGACCAGATTTCTTTTCATCATTCCATTGATCCTGTTTGCATCGGCTGCGTCCGCGCAGCAGCCCGGTCACGACGCCTGTGCGCGCGATGTGACGCGCTTCTGCCGCCCGGTGATGAACAATGGCGATCAGGCTGTGCTCGCCTGCCTCAAGCAAAACCGTACGCGGCTCACCAAAGGCTGCGAGAAGGTGCTGACGGATCACGGGCAGTAAGACGTCGCTACGGACTCGCGAAACCCTACGTGCTGCTTCCCGCCGCAGTGGCGACCACGGGCAGCACCTCACTTGCTGCCTGGTCCGGCGTCTCCTCTTTCCAGCGCACCGAGCCGAACGGACGCTCGAGCATGCGGCGGATCCGCACCGGATCGGGGCCGATGTGGAAATCGATCGCCTCCTGATGCAGAGCGCGTTCGGACTGGGTCGAGCGGTTGCGCTGGCGTAGATAGTCGAGCCAGGTCGGACAGTGGTAACGCTCGGTCCACAATTCGGGATCGGCGATGTCGCGCGCGATCGACCAGCCGTAAGCACCGTTGCGCTGACGAGAGAGCTGCACGTCCTGCATCACGTTGTGAAAGGCGCGGGCGTTGTCTTGGGCGACGCGGTATTCGATCTCGACCACCAGCGGCCCGCTGCGTGCCGTGAGCGACAGTTTGACTTCCGGATCCGCTAGCAAATCGGCGTCTTCATTACGGGCGCCGACGCGCGGCATCGTGAGCCAGATCCCCAGCACCGGCGAGATCAGCATCAGGCCGGCAGCCGTCAGCAGCGCGACCTCGACGCCGGCATAGTCGGTGAGATGGCCCCAGCCCCAGGCGCCGACCGCGATGCCGCCCGAAATCGAGGCCTGGAACGCCGCGAGCGAGCGGCCGGCGACCCAGCGCGGCGCCGAGAGCTGCACGCCGATATTAAACAGTGCGACGGCGGCCATCCAGACCGCGCCGGCGAGCACCAGGGCAGCCGCGGTCAGCACCGGCTCGGTGCTCACGGCGAGCGCAGCCATCGCAAACGCCATCGAAATGGTGCAGGCGCGGATCGCGGCTTCGCCGCTCATGCGCTTACGCAATTCGTGGATGTTGAGCGCACCGACCACGGCGCCCATCCCGAAGGCGCCGAGCATGACGCCGTAGGTCTGCGCGCCGCCATGCAGCAGATCGCGCGCGACCAGCGGCATCAGTGCCATGATGGCACCGCCGATCAGGCCCATCACCAGCGTGCGCAACAGCACGATCTTGATCGGCGGCGAATTGGTGATGTAGCGGAAGCCCGACACCATGGCGCGGTTGAGCTTCTCCCGCGGCAGCCGCGAGGGCTCGGTGTTGCGCCGCCAGAGCAGCAGCACCACCAGCAACGGCAAATAGAGGATCGCGTTACACGCAAACGCCGCCACCGCACCGAGCGCGGCGACGATGACACCGCCGACCGCCGGACCGAAGCTGCGCGCGATGTTGTAGCTGATGCCGTTCAGCGCGACGGCCGACGGCAGGGCATCGGGCGGCACCTGCTCGCTGACCGAGGATTGCCAGGCCGGGCCGAACAGCGCGTTGCCGCTGCCGACCACAAAGCAGAACGCGAGCAGCGTTTCCGGAGAAATGTAGTTGAACCAGGCCAGGACCGTGAGCGCGGTCGCGCCAGTCAGCGCGATCATGAGCGCGATCAAGGTGACGACACGGCGGTCATACATGTCGGCGATGGCGCCGGCCGGCATCGAGATCAGCATGATCGGCAGCATCAGGGCGGTCTGCACCAGCGCCACCTTGTCCGCCGAAGCGGCCATCTGCGTCATCGCCCAGGCGGCGCCCACGCCCTGGATCAGCAGGCCAAGATTGGAGAGCAGGCTGGCGAGCCAGATGCGCCGGAACACGGTGTACCGCAGCGGCGCCATGATGCCGTCGGTCGCAATTTTCTGGCGGTTCGTCTGCTCGGTCATATCCCCTTCCAGATGGGCTGGCAGAAGTAGTCTTGAAGTCGTCTTGGAGTGGTCTTTGGGCGATTCCGGCAAGTTCAGTGATGCCTGCGAAAGTCCTTCGCTGTCCAGTGGTTAGGCCGGTATAAGCGGTGCACAGAGATGGTTTTGCGGGGGAGGAACAGATGAAGCTGTCACGACGAATGATCATGCTAGGGGCCGGCAGCTTGCCCTTCGCAATTGCGAGCTTGCGGACGGGCGCGTTGGCCCAGCCCTCACCTGCCGCGTCGGGCGAGGTGCCGCCGATCCTGTTCGTCCACGGCAATGGCGAATACGACGCGCTCTGGATGACGACCTTGTGGCGGATGGAATCCAACGGCATCGCGCGCGACCGCATGATGGCGATCAATTTCACCGATCCCAATGCACGAAGTGACGACAAGGTCGAGCAGGCGGGCCGCTCCTCTACCGAGGACCAGCGCCGCGAGCTCGCCGCCGCCATAGCCGAATTGAAGCGCAGCACCGGCGCGGCCCGCGTGGCGCTGGTTGGCAGCTCGCGCGGCGGCTATGCCATCCGCAACGTCATCAAGAACGGCGGCGCCAGCGATGTCAGCCATGCCGTGCTGTGCGGCACGCCCAATCACGGCGTGTTCGCGACCGACGACCAGCCCAACAGCGAGTTCAACGGCCGCGGCGCGTTCTTGCGCGGCCTGAACGAGGGCGAGAGCGAGGTGACGCCGGATGTCGCCTTCCTCACCTTGCGCAGCGACGGTATGGACAAATACGCGCAGGCCGATGGCCGTTTCATCGGCAAGCCCGGTACGCCGACCGGCGTCAACGTCGAAGGTCCGGAGTTGAAGGGGGCGGCCAACCTCGTGCTCGGCGCGCTCGATCATCGCGAGGTGGCGTTCCACCTCCGGGCCTTCCGCGAGATCTACAAATTCATCGCCGCCCGCGAGCCCGCGCGAATCGCGATTGTCCCGGAGCAGAGCGTGAAGCTGAGTGGGCTTGTTACCGGCGCGCCCGGCGGCGTGTCGACCAACCGGCCGATGGCCGGCGCAACCGTCGACGTGTTTCGGGTCGATCCTGAAACCGGTGAGCGCAAGGGCAACGCCGTCCACAGTGCGAAGACCGGTGCCGACGGCCGCTGGGGACCGGCGCAGGTCGAGCCTTCCTGGTCGCTCGAATTCGTCGTCGCATCGCCGGATGCGCCGACGACGCATATCTACCGCTCACCCTTCCCGCGCTCGTCGGACGTCGTGCATCTGCGCGCCGCGCGTCCGCTCGGGCCCGCGGACAAGGACGCCGGGGCTGTGGTGATCATGTCGCGTCCGCGCGGCTATTTCGGCCTGCCGCGGGATGTGGTGCTGCTCGACGGCAAGGAGCCGGCGGACGTCAAATCGGGTGTGCCCACAGATTCGACAGCAACACTGCGCCTTCCGGCCGGCGAGGTGGGGCGTAACATCGTGGCCCAATTTGGCGAAGAACGAATTGTGGCACGCGCCTGGCCTGCCTCCGAGAACAGGATTGCGATTGCCGAGCTGACTTACTAGCTAATTGCCTGCGTCACCTCTGCGGGAGCGAGCCATGAACATCGCCAGCGTGCGTCGGCCCATCGTCCCTCCGACCCCGCCGCGTGCGCCCGACGACATGTCGTTCCTCGGCCGGCTAGCCGTGATCAAGCGGAACATGATCGCGACCTGGGGCCAGCGCGCCTACGAGGAAGACGTCATCGAGGGCCGCTTCTTCTTCCGCAACAGTTTCATCCTGAACCAGCCGGATGCGATCCGGCATGTCCTGCTCAGCAATTACGAGAATTATTCGCGTACCCCGGCGGGCATCCGCATGCTTCGTCCCGTGCTCGGCGACGGTCTTCTGATTGCGGAGGGCCATTCGTGGACGTTTCAGCGCCGCACTCTCGCGCCGGCGTTCACGCCGCGTGCGACGGCAAATCTCGTTCCGCACATGACGGCGGTGCTCGACGAGACCATCGCGAAGCTCGACGGACGGACGAGCGAGCCGGTCGATCTGCGCGAGATCATGCAGCGTATGACGTTGGAGATCGCCGGACGCACCATGTTCTCGTTCGGCATGGACCGGCATGGTCCGACCTTGCGCAACTTCGTCATGGAGTATGGAGCCCGGCTCGGACGGCCGTACTTGCTCGACATGGTGCTGCCGCTGTCCTGGCCGAGCCCGATGGATTTTGCCCGCGCCCGTTTCCGCAAGCGCTGGACTGAATTCGTCGCGATACTGATCGCCGAGCGGCGTGAGATGGGCAAGAAGGACGGTGCGCCGCCGCGCGATCTGTTCGATCTCATGGACGAGGCGCGGGACCCCGAAACCGGCAAAGGCTTTTCGGACGAGCAACTCGTCGACGAAGTCGCAACCATGATCCTCGCGGGTCACGAGACCACGGCGACCGCGCTATTCTGGGCGCTCTATCTGCTCGCGCTCGATCCCGATACGCAGGAGGAGATCGCCTCCGAGACGCGAGGCGAACATCTCGACAGCATGGCCGACATCGATCGCCAGAAGTTCACCCGCGCCGCGATCGAGGAGACCATGCGGCTTTATCCGCCGGCCTTCCTGATCGCCCGGGCCGCGCGCGAGAAGGACAACGCGGCCGGCGTCGCCATCGGCAAGGGCGACATCATCATGATCGCGCCGTGGCTGCTGCACCGGCACGAGAAGCTGTGGGATCAGCCGAACGCGTTCATTCCAAAACGCTTCATGTCGACGGAAGCACCCGATCGGTTTGCCTATCTGCCCTTTGGCGCGGGTCCGCGCGTCTGCGTCGGCGCACCATTCGCGCAAGCCGAATCCGTGCTGGCGCTGGCCCGGCTGATCGGTGCGTTCCGTGTCGAGCTTGCCGATACCAGCCCTGTCATTCCGCTCGGCGTCGTCACGACCCAGCCGGACCGTTCGCCGCTGTTCCGCATCACGCGTCGGTGACAGGCGTTCGCCTGGCGGACGGCGTGATCCACACCAGATAGAGTTGCGCCATGAGCGATATCCAGGCCCAGTTTTCCGTTCTGAAGCAGACCGCCGATGCGAAAGTGGTCGACGCGATCGCGCGCCTCATCGAGGACGGCGAAGATCACGAGCTCAACCGCGTCAATGTCCTCGATTTCGCGAAGCAGCACGGTCTCGATGAAGAGCACGCGATCTCGGCATTCCTGCATTCGGCGCGGCTCGGCCTGTTCGATCTGGGTTGGAATGTGCTGTGCCCGGGCTGCGGCGGCGTGTTGGGTGCGCACTCGACCCTGAAGGCGCTCAAGCCCGATGATTATCATTGTGCGCTGTGCGCCTGCGGCTACAAGGCCTCCGTCGATGATCAGGTCGAAGTCTCCTTCACCGTCAATTCACGTGTCCGGCGCATTGCGGCGCATGATCCTGATACGCTTCCGGTGTGGGAGTACTTCAAGCAGGTGTTCTGGAGTTCCGGCGTCGACTTCAACAAGGAATCGTTCGCGACGCTCGCCAACGAGGTGACGCTGGATACGATGGAGCTGCCGGCCGGCGAGAAGGCGACCATGTCGCTGCAACTGCCGAACGATTTCATCATCATCTTCGAACCGGTGACTCACGCGGCCCATTTCATCGACGTGCAGGGCGAGCCGACCAAGGACCGTCAGCAGCTCGCCATCATGTACAACAGGGTGCAGGCGCCGACGGGAACCACGACCATGCGGCCGGGCCCGCTGCGGCTGTCGCTGGAGAACCAGGCCGGCGTACGCGTGCTGCCGTCGGTCTTCATCGCGGCCGAGGCACTCCATCACCTCATCGGCAAGCGCAAGCCGTTCCTGACCGCCAAGCGGATGCTGTCGAACCAGACGTTTCGCGACGTGTTCAAGGCGGACAATCTCAGTCTCGACCAGCGGCTCCAGATCACCTCGCTGACCTTCCTGTTCACCGATCTGAAGGGATCGACCGCACTCTATGAGCGCGTCGGCGATCTCGCCGCCTTCGACCTCGTGCGCGCGCATTTCCATGCACTGCTCGAGATCATCTCGTCGGAGAAAGGCGCGGTGGTGAAGACCATTGGCGACGCCGTGATGGCGACCTTCGTCCGTCCCGAGCATGCGATCGCGGCGGGTTTGCGGATGCGCGCGGCGATGGACGAGCTCAACAAAAAGCGCGGCACCGCCGATCTCATCGTCAAGATCGGCATCCACGAGGGTCCGTGCCTCGCGGTGATGCTGAACGAGCGGCAGGATTATTTCGGCCAGACCGTCAACATCGCCGCCCGCGTGCAGAGCCTCTCGACCGCGCAGGAGATCCACATCACCGGCCCGGTGCTCGATGCACCGGCAGTCGCCGAAGTCCTCAAGCAGCGCGAAATCAGGCCGATCCAGAAGCAGGCCGCCCTGCGCGGCATCGCCGACAAGATGGTGGTGTACGAGATACCGTGAGGTGTTGTCCCCCACATCGTCCTGGCGAAGGCCAGGACCCATACCGCGGAATCTATCGATTGCGGATGGTCGGCGTACCGGACCACAACCAGTCTTCGCCAAACTACACCCTGGGGTAATGGGTCCTGGCCCTTCGCCAGGACGACGTCGGAGAGACGATTTAGCCGCCCTCCAGAAACCAACGCTCCCAGATTGCCGAAACGTAATGCGGCGCGCGGAACTGACGCACGTTGCGCCGGTTGGGTTTCCTGCTCATATAATGCTGGTAGCAGTCGCGCTCCGCGGCTTCATCGATTTCGGTAGGACCTTATGCTCGACGGCCTGCGCCAATTCATCGCCGACATTGTTGCTCCCCATGCCCAGGACCGCGCATTCGGTGACAGTGATTACCGGCTGGCGGCGACCGCGCTGCTCGTTCACGTGATCTCGCTGGACGGCCAGCCGACTGCTGCCGAGCAGCGCAAGTTGCACAGTCTGATCGAACGCCACTTCGGGCTCGATCGCGGCACCGCGGATCGCCTGATCGCGGATGCGACGGAGGTCGAGGGCGAGGCGGTCGACCTCTATCACTTCACCAGCATCATGATGCGCTCGCTCGACGAAGAGGGCCGCAAGCGCGTCGTCCAGATGATGTGGGAGCTGGTCTACGCCGACGGCCAGGTTACCGAGTTCAAGGATAATGTGGTCTGGCGCGCTTCCGACCTGCTCGGGATTTCGCAACGCGACCGGATCGACCTGAAGCACGCGGTCGCAGATCGTGCCGGCGGCCAGGTCAAGGACGACGCGGTCGGTGGGTGATCCGTGCCAACACCGCCAATTGACGGTTGTGCAGGTCACATGACGAAACTTTAATGTAGCCTCGGGCTGTCCGGGTTCCGGATTTCTCCTGTAAATCCGTGGTTTGCCTGCTTCCCCCGTTTCCCGCTCAAGTGGCTATGCGGCGGCGCCGCTTGCCTGTCGCGCTCGGCCTATGCTCTCGTTCCAGCATTCCGGGGCCAAAAACTTCAATTCAAGAGATCTCGATCGTGACTGAGCGGGTAACGTTGATCACCGGTGCCTCGGCGGGCATCGGCACGGAGCTGGCGCGTGTGTTCGCCGCGAACGGACACCGTCTTGCGCTGACGGCGCGACGCGCGGACCGGCTCGAGGCGCTCGCGAACGAGCTCGCCGCCAACGGCGGCAAGAAGCCGATCGTGATCGCCTGCGATCTCCAGGACGCGGATGCCGGCGAGAAGATCGCCGCCGCACTCGCTGCCGAAGGCGTCGAGCTCGACAATCTCGTCAACAATGCCGGCTTTGGCGTATTCGGTGACGCAGTTGAGCGCGACCGCGTCGAGCAGGTCGGCATCGTGGACGTCAATGTCCGGGCTCTGACGGATCTGTCGCTGCGCTTTGCCGATCAGCTGATCAGGAACAAGGGCGGTCTTCTCAACGTCGGGTCGGTCGCCGGCTTTCTGCCCGGCCCCGGCATGGCCGTCTATTACGCGTCCAAGGCTTATGTCATTTCCTTCACCGAGGCCTTGCGGGCGGAGCTTGCACCGCGCGGCGTTCGCGTCACCGTCCTTTGCCCGGGCCCGGTGCCCACCGAATTCCAGGCCCGCGCCCGCGTTGGCTCCGGACATGATACGGCCCTTCTCAATGTTCCTGCCGCCGAGGTCGCACGGCAGGCCTATCGCGGCCTGATGGCCAACAAGCGGGCAGTGCTCCCCGGTCTGGGCATCAAGATCGTGCCATTCGCGCTGCGCTTCTTCCCGCGCGGCTTCATTCTGTCTGCCACCAGCTGGTTTCAGAGGCAAAGACACTAAAGCGAGCTCTCGGTCGGTCGTGGCCCGGAGCTTGCTTTCTATCGGGTGGGTGTGTGTGCAAACTCACACGAAATTAACGATCGCTTAGTTATGCTGGCGGTCTGAACCGATAGCACTCGCAGAGACCATGTCGTTCCGGACGAACAGGTTTGGTGGCGCAGAAGTGGTGCCCTTCCCCAGAAGGACGCCGGACGTCGCCGCCTCCGAAACCCGGTTGCCGGTTCTGATCATCCTGCATCAGGAATCCTCAACGCCTGGCCGCGTCGGTAATGCGCTGCGCGCGCTCGGCCATCGTCTCGACATCCGCCGTCCCCGGTTCGGCGATCCGCTGCCCGAGACCCTCGACCAGCATGCCGGCGCTGTGGTCTTCGGCGGTCCCATGAGCGCGAACGATCCCGACGACTACATCCGCCGCGAGATCGACTGGATCGAAATTCCGCTCCGCGAACAGCGGCCGTTCCTCGGCATCTGCCTCGGCGCGCAGATGCTGGCGAAGCAGTTGGGGGCCCGCGTCGCGCCGCATGCCGACGCGCTGACCCAGATCGGCTACTATCCGATTCGCCCGACAGCAGCTGGACACGGGCTCTGCCCGAATTGGCCGGCGCGGGTCTATCATTGGCATCGCGAAGGCTTCGAGTTGCCGGTTGGCGCTGAACTGCTTGCCGAAGGCGATGATTTTCCGGTGCAGGCATTCCGCACCGGCAACGCTTTCGGCGTGCAGTTCCATCCCGACGTGACCTACGCGATGATGCATCGCTGGACCACCCGGGGCTATGACGGTCTCAGCGCGCCCGGCGCGCGACAGCGGCATCATCATTTCGCGGACCGTGCGATCTACGATGCCGCGGAACGCGCCTGGCTCGATCATTTCGTCGACGGCTGGCTGACGCGCCGGCCGTTGCTGGCGCAGGCGGCCGAGTGATCGCGCCTTAGCACAAGCTCTTCTCATCCCCTTGTATGGTAGGCTCGTTGCCAACGTGCGCGCGCGTAACTGCGCCGGCAAACAAAGGGAGAGCGCCATGGGCTACGAACACATTCTCTATGAGGTCAGCGACAAGGTCGCGACCATCACGCTCAACCGTCCCGACCGCATGAATGCGTGGACGCCCATCATGGAGCGCGACGTGCGCCATGCGATGGAAGCATCGAGCGCCGATGACAACGTCCGCGTCATCGTCATCACCGGCGCGGGCCGCGCTTTCTGCGCCGGTGCCGACATGGACGCGCTGAAGGGGCTCGACCCCGATGATGTCAGGCGCGCGTCGAACCTGCCGCCCTTCGACATGAACCGGCGGCCCGACTGGCAGACGCGCTATGGCTTCTACCCGTCGATCGGAAAGCCTGTCATCGCCATGCTCAACGGCGCAACCGCCGGCATCGGCCTCGTCCACGCGCTCTATTGCGACCTGCGCTTTGCCGCCGACAACACAGTGTTCACCACCGCCTTCGCGCGGCGCGGCCTGATCGCCGAGCACGGCATCAGCTGGATGCTGCCGCGAATCGTCGGCCACGCCAATGCGATGGATCTGTTGCTCTCGGCACGCCGTGTTTCGAGTGACGAGGCGCTGCGGATCGGGCTGGTGAACCGGCTCTGCTCGCCCGAGAAGCTGCGCGAGGAGACTTACGCCTATGCGCGCGACCTCGCCGATTTCGTCTCGCCGAGCGCGATGGCCGTGATCAAGCGGCAGCTCTACGAGGTGCCGTTCCAGACGCTGGCGGAGGCGACGATCGAAGCCAATCGGGACATGATGGTAGCGCTGAACGGCAGCGATTTCCGGGAGGGAGTCGCGAGCTTCATGGAGAAGCGGCCGCCGAGATTTACGGGGAAGTAGGAGGGATTCGTCGGCAGTCCGTCTTCGCCCTGCGGGCTACGCCGCGGCAGCCTTCGCTCGTTTCGCTACGAGGGACTGTCCGGGCTTGCCGAGCCGTAGCTCGCGAAGCGAGCGAAGGCTGGTGGAGCCAGGCGGGATCGAACCGCCGACCTCGTCATTGCGAACGACGCGCTCTCCCAGCTGAGCTATGGCCCCTTTTGTAGGCCGCTCTGGTCAATGCGGCCGACAACCGGGCGCCATTTAAGTCCCCGCCAAGGTCAAGTCAAGGACGGCTGTAACCCGGTTTTAGCCATCCCGGCACCGACTTCCCTTGTTTGGACCGGGGGGAACCGATATCTAGCAAAAGACGTCAATCCCGACCGAAGCCAGAGTTTTTAAAAGCCATGCGTGCCGTTCTCGACATCGTCATCATCGTGCTCGACCTCTACGTCTGGCTGCTGATCGCGTCCGCGATCCTGTCCTGGCTGATCGCCTTCAACGTCGTGAACACCCGCAACCAGTTCGTGTCGGCAGTGGCGGAGTTCCTGTACCGGATCACGGAGCCGGTCCTGGCGCCGATTCGCAATTTCCTGCCCAGCCTCGGCGGCCTCGACATCTCGCCGATCATCCTGATCCTGCTCATCATGTTCATCGAGCGGGTGATCCTGTATTACATCTACCCGAACGTGATCTAAGCAGGCTGGAGCGCCCTGGGTTGCCAAAGAACCTTGTCATCAGGGAACCTTGGCGTTACGGGGCCGCAGGTATCAGCATCGCGCTGCGGGTGACGCCGCGCGGCGGCCGCGACGATATCGACGGGATCGAGCAGCTCTCCGATGGCCGCAGCGTGCTCAAGGTGCGTGTGCGCGCTATCGCGGATGGCGGCGAGGCCAATAAGGCCGTTCTGGTGCTGCTGGCGAAATCGCTGGGCGTGCCGAAGGCCAGCGTCAAACTCCTGTCGGGAGCGACCTCGCGGCTGAAGCAGATCGCGGTCGACGGCGATCCGGCGCGGCTCGGCGAAGCGCTGCGCCTGCTCGCATCAGCCAAATCGACGGACTGAGGGAACTGACATGACCGCCAAGATCATCGACGGAAAAGTCATCGCCGCGGAACTTCGCGCCCGCGTCGCCGACGAGGTCGCACGCGTCAAGCGCGAGCACAATCTGGTACCGGGCCTTGCGGTCGTTCTGGTCGGAAGCGACCCGGCCAGCGAGGTCTATGTGCGCTCGAAACACACCCAGACCCAGGCCGCCGGTATGGCCTCGTTCGAGCACAAGCTGCCGGCCGACGTCTCGCAAGCAGATCTCCTGGCGCTCGTCGCAAAACTTAACCGCGATCCCGCCGTGCACGGTATTCTGGTGCAATTGCCGCTGCCCAAGGGCCTCAACACCGAGGCCGTCGTCAATGCCATTGATCCCGCTAAGGATGTCGATGGGCTGCATCCGAACAATGCCGGCCGCCTCGCCGGCGGCTTCGAGGCGCTGTCGCCCTGCACGCCGCTCGGCTGCATCATTTTGACCAAGAGCGTGCATGCCTCGCTCGAAGGCATGAACGCCATCGTCATCGGCCGCTCCAACCTCGTCGGCCGCCCGCTGGTGCAGCTGTTGCTGAACGAGAACGCCACGGTGACCATCGCGCATTCGCGCTCGCGTGACCTGCCCGGGCTCGTGAGGCGCGCAGACCTCGTCTACGCCGCGGTCGGAAAGTCAGAGATGGTGCGCGGCGACTGGCTGAAGCCGGGGGCGACCGTGATCGACGTCGGCATCAACCGGATCCCGAAGGACGACGGCAAAACGCGTCTCGTTGGCGATGTTGCCTATCAGGAAGCGCTCGCCGTGGCTGGCGCCATCACGCCGGTGCCGGGCGGCGTCGGTCAGATGACGGTCGCGTGCCTGCTCGTGAACACGTTGCGCGCGGCCTGCGCGATCGCAGGGCTGCCGAAGCCGGCGGTGTAGTTCACCTCGCCCCGCTTGCGGGGCGAGGGAGCAGAGCTCAGGCGTTCTTCTTCTTCTCGCGATCGATGCCTTCGAGGATCAGCTTGTGTGCATCCTCGGGGCCGCCCCAGCGCAGGATCTTCACCCACTTGCCGGGTTCGAGATCCTTGTAGTGTTCGAAGAAGTGCTGGATCTGCTGCAGCGTGATGTCAGGCAGGTCGGAATACGACTTCACCTTGTCGTAGCGCTGGGTGAGCTTGGACGATGGCACGGCCAAAATCTTTTCGTCGCCGCCGGCTTCGTCTTCCATGAACAGCACGCCGACCGGGCGCACGCTCATGACCGCGCCGGGAATGATGGCGCGGGTGTTGATGATGAGGACGTCGCAGGGATCGCCGTCATCGGACAGCGTGTGCGGGATGAAGCCGTAGTTACCGGGGTAACGCATCGGGGTGTAGAGGAAACGATCGACCACCAGCGTGCCGGCTTCCTTGTCCATCTCGTATTTGATCGGTTCGCCGCCCACGGGGACTTCGATGATGACGTTGACGTCGTGGGGTACGTTTTTCCCGATCGAGACCGCATCGATACGCATTCAAGGCTCCGTTGTTGCCAAGGTTAAATCGCACCCGGCAGCGATTTTGGCGCTGTCATACGCGGGCTTGGCCCGCTGATCCATCGCGTTTTTGTGAAATAATGAATCCAGCGATCACCGGCTCAAACGGCAACGGTATCGACGGAAGGGAAACGCTGCCGAGCGGACTTCAGCAGCTCAATTGGTCCAAGCGAAGGCAACCTTGTCGAGCGACTTCGGCCCGAAACGCTCCGAGGAGCGCGCCACCATGCGGCCGCCCAGGGCACGGTAGAACTCGGTGGCCGGATCGTTGTCCGAGAGCGCCCACACCACCATGCTCTTCAGGCCGCTCTGCATCAGGTCGCGGCGGGCCGCGGTGAACAGCCGGCGGCCAAAGCCCAGGCCCTGGAATTCGGGACGCAGATAGAGCTCGTAGACCTCGCCGTCGAAATGCAGGCTGCGGGCGCGGTTGCGGCCGTAATTGGCGTAGCCTGCGATCTTGTCGCCGAACACCAGCACGCTGACGCGGCTGCCCTTGCGGATCGCACTGTCCCACCATTGCGGACCGCGGCGGTTGATCAGCTTCTCCAGTTCGGCGCCGGGAATGATGCCCTGATAGGCGGAGCGCCAGGCTTCGTCATGGGTGGACGCCACCGCAGTTGCATCTGCGGCTTTGGCCGGCCGGACCTCGATCAGGGTTGTGCTCATGGACGTGATCAAACCAAGTCGCCGCGCCGGCGGCAAGACCTATCGTTAATTATCGGTTAACGTGTGGACTTTCTGCATCAGTATTTGAACCATGTTGTACCGAAAAAAGACAAGACGCCGATTCGAATGGCACCGGGGTGCTCTGCGCCGGTGCAAAACCGCTTTGCGGCAACGAATGGACGGCAATGGCAACGCAGAAAGTCTGCCGATATTGATTCGTTCCTACTAGTGTGACCGTCGCAGTTCTCGCCTCCGGCAATTCATGCGGCTCCTCAATATCTTCGTGCTTCTGCCTTTGTTGGCCTTGCTGACTGCGTCGCCTGTGTGCGCTCAGGTCACTTTTGGTTCGTCCGGAGCGGAGGGCGATCCGTTTCGCCGGCAGCAATGGCGCGTGCCATCGCCGGATACCGACATCGCCGCTCATGCCCTGCTGTTTCGCCCGCCGGGTGCCGGCCCGTTCCGGCTTGCGGTGATCGCGCACGCATCGACGCAAAATGCCTTGCGACGCGCGCAAATGCCCCAGCCGGAATACCGCGCACTCACGGCATTCCTCATCGCGCGCCGCTTCGCCGTGCTGGTGCCGGAACGGCTCGGCCATGGCACAACGGGCGGGCGCTATATCGAGGACCAGGGTGGCTGCGACGAGGCGGACTATGTGCGCTCGGGCCGTTTAACGGCCGACGAAATCGCGCTCGCGCTGGAGGATTTGCGAAAGCAGGATTTTATCCGCAAGGACGCCGCGATCGTGATCGGCCATTCCGCCGGTGGCTGGGGCGCTCTGGCGCTCGCGAATGCCGATCCGAAGACGATCTCCGCCATCATCGTCCTTGCGCCGGGCCGCGGTGGCCATGCCAATGACGAGCCGAACCGGATCTGCGCGCCGCATACGCTTCTCGCGGCGGCGGCGGAATTCGGCAAGGCCGCGCGCATCCCCGTCACGTGGCTCGTTGCCGCCAATGACAGCTACTTTGCACCGTCATTTTCGCTTGCGTTGGTCGACGCGTTTCGGCGCAGCGGCGGCAAGGTAGAGTTCCGTGCGCTGCCGGGCGTGGGCAGCGAAGGGCACTGGATGATCGAGAGCGAGGCCGGCGTCAAATCCGCGCGTGCCGAACTCGATCGCGCTCTGAAGCCGGCGGCTGGCAAAAAGCCATGACGCTGCATTTCCTGATATTGGATAATCGCTGATGCCCAAATGGCCTGACGATGACGTCATCCTGTTCGATGGGGTCTGCATTTTCTGCTCGCGCTGGGTCCGCTTCGTCGCCAAACGTGACACGGCGAAGCGATTTCGCTTCACGCCGATCCAGTCTGACTATGGCGCCCGGCTCGCGCGCACGTTCGGCATCGATCCCGCTGATCCCGACACCAACGCCGTGGTTCACGGCGGCGAGGTGTTCATGAAGTCGGACGCCGCGCTGACGGTGCTGTCGCAGCTCCCCGGCTGGGGTTGGGTGCGCGCGTCGTTCGCCGTGCCGAAAGCGTTGCGCGACCCGGTCTACAGCCTCATTGCGCGCAACCGCTACCGCATCTTTGGCAAGTACGACGCGTGCTTCGTGCCTGATGCCGATTTGCGAGCACGGGTGATTGAGTAATTCGTCATCGCGAGCGTAGCGAAGCAATCCAGACTCCGGCTGCGGAAAGATTCTGATTGCTTCGCCGCGCTCGCAATGACAGCGTGTGTGGCTACGGTTTGCCCAGGACCCCCAGCACTTCCTGCGCCGCGCGCTCCCCTGAATCCCTCGCGCCATGCGCCGTTGAGAAAAAATTTGGCGACGTCGCTTCTCCCGCAAAGAACAGCCGCCCATCCACAGGTGTCGCCAGCACGGCGCGGTCACCGGCGTGGCCCGGCAGCGCGTGCGAGTAGGAGCCTCTCGCGAAGGGGTCGTGGGCCCAGCGCGACTCGTAGAGCGGCTTCAGCTTTCGCCTGATATCGTTGCCGAGAAGGCCTGCGATCTCGTCGATGCCCTGCGCGGCAATCGCGCCTTCGCCGGCGTCTTCCAGTCCGCGTGCAAAGCTGCCGCCGAAAAAGCCTTCGATGCAGGGCTGGCCGAATGGGCGGATATGATAGGTGCCCATGTCGGTGCGCATTGTGGCGCCGCGCAAATTGCCTTCCTTCGGGAAGGCCTCGGCATCGTCGAGCGCAAGCGTCACCTTGTCGTCGACACCGAGCGGCAGGCCGGCTGCGGCGTCGACCTTGGCGCGCAAGGCAGGGAAGAAGCGGATGGCTTCGTCGGCGATCAGATTGGTCGGCACGGTGACGATCACCTTGCCCGCGATCAGCGTGCCCTGCGATGTCTCGATGCGGATGCGCTGGCCGGAATGATCGATCAGCGTGACGTTGGAGTTCAGCGCCACCGGGCAGGGCGCGCCATAGGCCGCGATCAGAGCACCATAGCCGCGGCGGACCCGCCAGTTGAGGTCGCTGTCCTCATAGGCGTCCCAGTCCAGTGTGGACATGTCCTTCAGTTCGCAGCCGTTGATATAAGTCGAGATCGCGTCGATCATGGGATTCCAGCGATTGCCAGGCTCCAGGCTCAGGCTGGCCGGCTCGTCCTTGCCTTTCTGCGCGGCCTGCCAGAGCCGCTCGTAGAACGTGTCCATCGCGCGCATGAACTCGTCGCGCTGGCTCTGCGGAAACGCGTTGCCATAGGCGCGCTCGCGCCACGGCGGCAGGTCCTTGTTGACCTCGAAACCGAGCTGATTTGCGATCGCGGCAAAGGAGTTCTGGTCCGCCGAATGCAGCCAGCCGCAGCCGACGTCGAAGGTCACCTCGGGCGAGGCCTGCACCGTCCAGGCTCGGCCACCAAGCCGGTCGCGCGCCTCGAGCACGATCACGGAGAGGCCGGAGCCTGCCAGCGCATGCGCCGCGCCGAGGCCGGCGGCGCCCGCACCGATGATCGCGACGTCAACGGAGGAGGGAAGGGAGCTCATGGGCGGGCTCTAGCACGTTCGCAAAGAGTGCTGAAGCCGGGCGGACACACAGCTCACGTGTCCCGGACGCGGTGCGGCGTGTAACGCCGCTCCGCAGAGCCGGGACCCAAGGTGATGTGGAGGTTGTGAGAGTAACTGGGCCCCGGCTCAGCAGCGCATCACTGCGTGCTGCGCTGCGTCCGGGGCACGAGGGCGGTAGCTTAAGCCACTGCTTCCTTGGATTTTTCCGCGCGCTTGCGCTCGTTCGGGTCGAGGTGCCGCTTACGCAGGCGGATCGACTTCGGCGTGATCTCGACCAACTCGTCGTCCTCGATATAGGCCAGCGCCTTTTCCAGGGTCATGCGGATCGGCGGGGTCAGGCGCACCGCTTCATCCTTCGACGTGGTTCGGATGTTGGTGAGCTGCTTGCCCTTGAGCACGTTGATCTCGAGGTCGTTGTCGCGGGTATGCTCGCCGACGATCATGCCCTTGTAGACCTTCCAGCCCGGCTCGATCATCATCGGGCCGCGATCTTCCAGCTTGAACATGGCGTAAGCCACCGCTTCGCCCTGGTCGTTGGAGATCAGCACGCCATTGCGGCGGCCCTGGATCTCGCCCTTGTACGGCGCGTAGCCATGGAACAAACGGTTCATGATCGCGGTGCCGCGGGTATCGGTGAGCAGTTCGCCCTGGTAGCCGATCAGGCCGCGCGTCGGCGCGTAGAACACCAGCCGCAGGCGGTTGCCGCCGGACGGCTTCATCTCGATCAGCTCGGACTTGCGCTCGCTCATCTTCTGCACGACGACGCCGGAATGCTCCTCGTCGACGTCGATGACGACTTCCTCGATCGGCTCCAGCGTGGCGCCGGTGGCCTCGTCTTTCTGCAGCACGACGCGCGGACGCGACACCGAAAGCTCGAAGCCCTCGCGGCGCATGGTCTCGATCAGGATCGCGAGCTGCAATTCACCGCGGCCCGAGACTTCCATCGCGTCCTTGTCCGAGGCTTCGACGACCCGCAGCGCGACGTTTCCTTCGGACTCGCGCAGCAGGCGGTCGCGGATCATGCGGCTGGTCACCTTGTCGCCTTCGGTGCCCGCGAGCGGCGAGTTGTTGACGATGAAGGACATCGAGACGGTCGGCGGATCGATCGGCTGCGCCACCAGCGGGGTGTCGACCGACGGATCGCAGAAGGTATCGGCGACTGTGCCCTTGGTCAGGCCGGCGATTGCGACGATGTCGCCTGCCTCGGCTTCGTCGAGAGGAGTGCGCTCGATGCCGCGGAAGGCGAGGATCTTGGTGATGCGGCCGGTCTCGATGGTCTTGCCGTCGGCGCCCAGCACCTTCACGGCCTGGTTCGGCTTGATCGAACCGGAAGAGATACGGCCGGTGATGATGCGGCCGAGATAGGGGTTAGCTTCCAGAATGGTGCCGATCATGCGGAACGGGCCTTCCTCGACGGTCGGCGGCGCGACATGGCGCACGATCAGGTCGAACAGCGGCTGCATGCCGGCTTCGTGCGACCCATCCGGGCTCTCGGCCATCCAGCCTTGCTTGGCCGACCCGTAGAGGATCGGGAAGTCGAGCTGCTCCTCGCTGGCGTCGAGCGCCGCGAACAGGTCGAACACCTCGTTGATGACTTCGGTCGCCCGCGCGTCGGGACGGTCAACCTTGTTGATCACGACGATCGGCTTCAAACCGACCTTGAGCGCCTTGGAGACCACGAATTTGGTCTGCGGCAGCGGGCCCTCGGCGGCGTCGACCAGCACCAGCGCGCCGTCCACCATGTTGAGAATGCGCTCGACCTCGCCGCCGAAATCGGCGTGGCCGGGGGTGTCGACGATGTTGATGCGGGTGTCCTTCCACTGCACCGAGGCCGCCTTGGCCAGGATGGTGATGCCGCGCTCGCGCTCCAGATCGTTGGAGTCCATGGCGCGCTCGGTCACCTTCTGGTTCTCGCGATAGGTGCCGGATTGCTGGAGGAGGCGGTCGACCAGAGTCGTCTTGCCGTGGTCGACGTGGGCGATGATGGCGATGTTGCGAAGGTTCATGAGTGAGCTTCTTTGCGGTCGGACAATGGGTTAAGCGCGATCTCGCCGGTCAGACCGGGACCTCTTCTCGAAACAACGCTTGAAGACTGGAAACGGGGCGCTTTCCGCCCAAAAGGGAAAGCCCGGCATATCGACCGGGCACCCTACGCGTTGCGGCGCAATATAGGCAAAAACGGCCAAAAAACAATGTGTTCTTTGGCCGTTGGTTGATTGAATTTTATCCGGGGATTCCCGGGGGTTAGGCGAAAAGCCGGGCTCAGCCGCGCCGGCCCTTGATGGCGGCCCAGATCAGGGCGACCCCGCCGAGCCCCACGACCAGGCCCAGGAAGACCAGGGGCGCGACGTCGGAATCGATCCGGCCTCTGTCGGATATGGATATTCCGCCGAACAGGAGTGCACAGGCACCAGGCAGCAGCAGGATGATCCCGAAGATCGCCATGAGCGCGGTCAGACAGCCGCTGCGCTTGTTCGTCGGGGCAGGAGGCGGTCCCGGAGGGGCTGGCGTCGGCGTGTCGCTGATGCTCATGCCTGCAGGACTCCTTCGATTGACTGCGCCGCCAGCTCGGCGCGGATGCCGTCGATCTTTCCGTTCCGGTAGAACAAATTGTAGGTGTCGAACGGGATGATCGCGCCGTTCTCGGTGACGAAATGGATGCAGCTGCGCTTGACGTTGCCGACGCAGAAATTGAAGCGGTCGAGAAACTGCACGATGGTGACGCGGAATACGTTCTCGTACGTGATTCCCTGCGGGACCTCGAAGCTCGGCAGGCAGCACAACAATTCGCAGACGCGCTCGCTCGTGTTCAGCGGTCCCGAGGACAGCGAAAACAGATCGATGAATTTCTCCCTCAGCGCCGGATGCTTCTCCGGGCTGATCGTATTGGGCAACAATGCGACGAGTTGCTCCTGCGGGATCAGCGAGGTCAGCGGTAGCACTTTGTCGCCGTTGCGCAGGCCGTACCCGATCGAGATGCTTTCGGGGTTGCAGGGCAGCGGGATCATGTCCTTGTCGCCGAACACGCCGGTTTCGACCACGCGTTTGCGAATCTCCGACAGCATGATGCGATCGGTGTTCTTGTCGAAATTCTCGTTGCGGCCGGCATCCTGCACCGGCTGCAGCGTGACGCCGCGCACGCACTTCCAGGTCAGCGCATGGCGAACGATGTCGCCGATCTCGGCATCGTTGACGCCGCGCTTGATGGTCGCCACCAGCGTGGTCGATACGCCGTAATGCTCGAGATTCTCCAGCGCCTGCTGACGGATCTTGCGCAAATCCGCGCCGCGCAGATTGATCAGCGCGTCGCGTTCAAGCGAGTCGAACTGGAGATAGACCTCGAGCCCTCGCTTGTTCTCGGCGAGCCGCGCCACGAAATCTTTTTCGCGGGCGATACGCAGGCCGTTGGTGTTGATCATGACATGGCGGATCGGGCGGGCGCGCACCGCATCGAGGATCGCGAAGAAGTCCGGATGCAGCGTCGGCTCGCCGCCGGAGATCTGCACCAAATCAGGCTCGCCCTCGCTCGCGACCAGCGCGTCGAGCATTCGCTCGATCTTGGCCAGCGGCGTGAAGCTGGTCCGCGCCGGCGAGGAATCGGCAAAGCACACCGGGCAGGTCAGATTGCAATGCTCGGTGATCTCGATCAGGGCCAGGCAGGAATGCTGCTCGTGGTCGGGGCACAGGCCGCAATCATAGGGGCAGCCGAATTCGGTATGCCGTTGAAAGGCGAGCGGCCGGTCGCCGGGCTTGATGAAATCCTTGCACAGGCGCCAATAGGCTGCGTCCGTCGAGACCAGCGTGGACTGGACGCCATGCTCCTTGCAGCGCTTCTCGTACCAGACCTCGTTGTCGAGGATCTGGATCTTGGCCGGCACCAGCTTCAGGCAGGTCTCGCAGAGAGATTGGGTCTGACCCCAGAAGATATAGGGGCGCGACTTACGCAACGGCGCGTTCATGCATGGGTCTCGCTTTGGGCGCCCTCGCCAGCATGACGACAGCGTAGAGCAGGATGGACAGCGACAGCAGGTGAAACAGCGTGAAGGGGCCGATCAGCGTGCCGTAGGGCTTGAGGAATTCCCACAGGAAGCGCTGTGCGCCATAGTAGACGAGGACGAGGTAGAAACCATTGGTGATCACAAACGCCCTCCGGTTCAAGACCGCCACCACGTAGAGCAGCGCGAATACGCCCATCGCGGCGCTTTCGTACAGCTGCACGGGATGCCGAAGGATGCCGTCGCCGAAATCATGGCCCCAGGGCCATGCCGCCGGCGTGCCGTAGGTGAAATCGTCAAGGCCCGCGAAATAGCAGCCGAGCCGGCCGATCGCGATGCCGAGCGCCAGCGGCAGCGCAAAACGGGCGCCGGTTCGCACCGTGATTCCTGCGGACCATTTGTAGAGCTCGATCGCCGCGATGCCCCCGGCGAGCGCGCCCTCGACCGAGCGCGCAATGCCGCTCTGGCCCGACAGCCACAGATTGGCGGAGCCGAACAGATAGGCGCCGAGGCCCGCACCGAACACCAAAGCGGCGAGGTAGGACCGCTCGACGGATTGCGCCGGAAACCGCAAGCCCTGTCGCGACAGCCAGTAGAGTGCCACGGCCGCAGCCATCCATGCTGCGACGTCGAAGAGAGTGTGAAGGAAAGCCCCGCTCATGCGGGGGACATTAGCCCAGGTTCCCGCCCGGCGGGATAGTGCGGCCGCTTCTTATCCCCGAAGAGGAGCGAGGCAGGTGGCTAGCCGGCTTGCCGCTCTTCGGTCGGATAGACCCCGCGCAGCACCTCTTCGAAGTGCAACTTCACGGCCTCGTTGCACATGCAGGCGCGCAGGCGCAGGCCCTCGCGGTTGCGGACCAGGATCGATCCGCGTCGCGTGTCGAGCACGCCTTCCGCCTTGAACGACTGAAGCACGCGGCTGGCATAGCTGCGGCCGACGCCGAGCAGTGTCGCGAGCTGCTCGTGGGTCAGAGGCACACTGCTCTCGTCGCCGGTCCGCTCCATCGCCGCCAGCATCCATTTGGCGGTGCGCTGCTCGATCGAGTGAATGGCGTTGCAGGCGGTGGACTGGAAGATCTGCGCCAGCATGCAGTCGGCGTAGCGAGCGAAGACATGGCGCAACGAGGGCGAGCGCTGCTTGGCGGCCTCCAGCTTGCCGACGTGAATGCGCGCAAACGGCCCGCCGAATTTCACGCAGATCCGGGTATAGGCCGGTAAAAATCCTTCGCTGACGATGCCGCCCACCGCGCCTTCGCGGCCGACCAGGATGGTCTCGACGTCGCGGCCGTCCTCATTGGGAACGAGGAAGGTCGCAAGCGATGGTCCGCAGGGAAAGTGGACGACCTGGACGTCATCGCCGGGGTTGTAGAGCAATTCATTCGCCGCTGCGCTTTCGAGCATGACATGTGGCGCAAGCAGGGCGAAGTCGGCCGGGCTCAAGCGCCGCAGCAGATTGTTGGTCGGCCGGCTGTCGATCTCGGTGGCGTTGCTGGTCCGCGCGTCCATCTCAAACTCCCATCCGCCTCCACCTTAGCGAGTTCCGTCGAGGTCCTGTGTGCACAAGTGGACAGACCTAATAACTGTAATGTGGTGGGTTTCGTTCCGGGAACCCTCCGCGCTGGGTGCAGGCGTCGTGACCGGTATCCCAGTCAGAGAAACCTCATGCTCCAAGTTACGATGATGGCACCCGCCGTTTCCGATAGTTCAAATTGTCCTGCCGATGTTCTCATCGTCGAGGACGATCCGATCATCGCGATCGACTTCGAGGATCGCCTGCTCGGATTTGGCGTGAAGAGCGTGCGCACGGTAGGTTCAGTGGCGCAGGCGCTGGCCGCGATCGCGGCGCGCGTCCCCGGATTCGCCTTGCTCGACGTCGGATTGAGTCGCGAGAACAGCTTTGCGGTGGCCGAACGGCTCGCGGCGCTGAAAATTCCGTTCGTCTTCGTTACCGGCTACGGCGCTGACGCGCGCATCCCGCCGGAATTCGCCAGCCAGCCGCGTCTGCAGAAGCCGTGTTCGAGCGAAGCGCTGGAGGCGGCGCTCCAGGTCCGCGCGGCGGACTAGCGATACGGCGTCAGGCCTGCTTCGGATCGAGCGTGGTCGACCACAGCGCGACGTCGGCGCGGTCGCGCAAGGTCACCGTCATCTGGCCGGAAGCGCCGTCGATCTTGACGTGTCCGAAGAACTGCATCCCGGCGGACGGCGGCAGGTTCTGGTTGTCTTTCCCCGGCGCCTTGACGAAACGCACCTCCGGCCCAAACGTATTGTCGAGCGCGTTCGGACCGAATGTGCCCGCGTGAAGCGGGCCCGACACGAACTCCCAGAACGGCTCGAAATCCTGGAATTGCGCCTTGTTGGGATCGTAATAATGCGCGGCAGCGTAATGCACGTCCGCCGTCAGCCACACGGTGTTGCTGACCGGCGCCATCTTGATGAAGCGCAGGATGTCGGCGATCTCGAACTCGCGGCCGCGCACCGGGCCGTCGCCCTGCGCAATGGCTTCCGATCCACCCTTCGGCGTGTCCGACACGACGAGGCTGAGCGGCATGTCGGAGGCGATCACTTTCCAGGTCGCGCGCGAATTCAACAGGCCGCGCTTGAGCCAGGCGGTCTGGTCCGGGCCGAGGAAATAGCTGGCCGGGTCGTAAGCGGTTTCGAGGTTGGGGCCATTCGGGCCGCGATAGCTACGCTCGTCGAGCACGAACACGTCGAGATGGGGACCATAGGAGATCTGCCGATAGACCCGGCCGGGCTCGACGATGCTTTCGCGCATCGGATACATCTCGTGGAAGGCACGGCCTGCGCGGGCCGCAAGCAGCGCGATGTCGCGCTCCTTGTAGGTCGCGGGCAGCTCCTTCGACAGCGACCAGTTGTTGGTCACCTCATGGTCGTCCCACTGCACGAAGATCGGCACTTCGGCATTGAAGGCGCGAAGATTGTCGTCGGTGAAATTGTATTTGTGCGCGGCGCGGTACTCGTCCAGCGTCTCGGCGACCTTGGCCTTCTCGGGAATCGCGACGTTCTTCCAAATCTTGCCGTCGGCGAGCTTCACCTCGGACTGGATAGGGCCGTCGGCATAGATGGTGTCACCGGAGTGCAGGAAGAAATCCGGACGGTGCTTGCGCATCGCCGAGAAGGTGAACATGCCGCCGTCGTCGGGGTTGATGCCCCAGCCTTTTCCTGCGACGTCGCCGCCCCAGACGAAGCTGACGTCACGGCGGTCGGCGGGCGCGGTGCGGAAGCGGCCGGTCACCGGCTCGCCCTCCACCGCGGTGTGCGAAAGATCGCGGAAGCGGACGCGATAGAAAATGTCCTGTCCGCCCGGCAGGTTTTCGATCAGCATCTTTGCGGTGAAGTCGCTCTCGGGCAGCGCCGCGATCGGCGGCAGTGCGCGGGCATCCCTGAACGACTCCGTCGTCGCCACGTCGACCAGCATCTGTGCGGGCCGGTCGGTACGCGCCCAGACCACCCCGCCGTCGACGGTGACGTCGCCCGACTGCACGCCATGGGTCACCGCCGGCCGGTCGGCCGCGCGAGAGAGATGGGGCATTGCGACCGCGCCGAGCGCGCCGGCACTGGTCGTCAGGAAATTGCGGCGGGAGAATTTGATGTTCATGGGACGGTCTCGATATCGCGTGAGGCGGCCGTCCAGGGCGGCCGCCACGGTGAAGCCCGACGCTATATTGAGACAATGTGACGCAGCGATAACGGGTGCAAGCGCTTACGCGTTGCCCGCGGCCCGGAATTGCGCGCCGGTGCGCTGCAGGTTCTGTGGCAGGCTGAACAGCACCGCCTTGCGGTCGGCAACCGCCGCATGGAACTGGTCGAGCGCAATGTTGAAGGCGGTGAGCGCGCCTTCCTCGATCGCGCCGTGGTCGTAGCAGCGCAGCGTGTCGCGCAGGATCTCGTCGGCCTCGGTCTGCATCTGATCGAGATCTTCGGTCGTTTCGCTCTTTCGAGCGGCGGTGATCATGTCGAGCAGCCGCTCGCGCAGATGGCTGTTGTTGTCGCGCTCGTCCTTCTTCAGATAGCCTGCAAACCAGGCGCCGATCGAGCCCATGGCCGAGAGCGCCATCAGGGTCCACCAGATGTAATCGCTGTATCTGTCGAGGAAGGTCTTTTCCTCGCCGTCGACGAAAGCGGCGGCGCCGGGATGCACGGGAATCACCGCATCCTTGTCGGTGTCGGGCGTTTCGATCTTCGCCGCCAGCGGGAATTCCGTCACCAATTGCTGGCGCACGGAGAACAGCTGGCGCGTGAACGCCGCGATGGTGGTTTCGGACACAGTTTTGCGCGCCACGATGTGGTGCGAGAAGCTGATGGTCTTGACCTCGTCGTCGGGGCGATCGGGCGAGCCGCCGTAAGTGCCCGCGGGAATTTCGGCCGCTTCATAGACCGGATGATTTTGCGCGATCGCATCCGCGGAATCGATCGCGAGAAAGGTTGGCGTGCCGAAATCCTTGGTGGAGGCGGCGATCGCCTCGGACGTGATCTTGCTGTTGACGGGACCGGCCGCGAGATAGGCATCAGCCCTCTGGGCCTTGATCGCCTCGACGGCTTCGCTTGCCGGGTATTGCACGATCTCGACCTTGGCGGGATCGACGCCGTATTGCTGCAGGATCACCTTGAGCAAATTGACGTTGGCCTGGGTGCGGCCGACCACGCCGACCCGATGTCCGGCGAGCTGCGCGATCTTGGTGATCTTCGGACCCTTCTTCTTGCCCTTGCCGGACACGGACCACAGCACCACGACGTTCTTGCGCAGGGTCGCAACCGCTTGCGCGTTCTTCGGTACGTCGACGTCGCCGCGCACGATGGCGAGGTCGGCCTTGCCTTCCGCGAGCAGATTGGCGCTGGCGGTGGCGCCGTCGGTCTGGATCGGGCGCAGCCGCACAGAACTCTTGTGCTGCGCGAAGGCCTGGGTCAGTGCCTGCACGACCTTGACGTCATCGCTATTGGCGGGGCCGACCGCGATCTTCAGCGTCACCGGCCGCATGGCAAAATAGTAGCCGCCGGCGAGCGCGCCAACGATCGCGAGCACCAGCGCGAGAGTCACGAGCGCCGTCTTCCGCGCCGATGATCGCGGCGAGGGCGGGGTGGGCGCTTCGGCCAGGTCCAATCCCCCGGTCATCGATCTCCCGAACAGTCGCTTGAGGCTCAGTTTCATCTTGGCCGGCGATTTACGCCCGCAAGTGTAGCAAATTTCTTGTCCGGCAGGGTTACATCTCCGTCATGGTTAGCGGATGGGGTCTAATCCCGTATGAACCCGGGGCGTCGGTGCGGTGTTAGGGTAAAGTTCCCCTGAAGGACGGAGGCGATGATGGCAGAACGGCTCTCGGCGGAGGCGCGCAGGCAGGCGCTGGATGGACTATCTGATTGGACCGAGGTTCAGGGACGCGAGGCGATCGGGAAAACCTTTGTCTTCAAGGATTTCAACGAGGCGTTCGGCTTCATGACCCGCGCGGCGCTGGTCGCCGAGAAGATGGACCACCACCCCGAATGGCGCAATGTCTACAAGACGGTGGAGGTGGTGCTGTCGACCCATGACGCCGGCGGCGTCACGGCGCTCGACATCGCGCTCGCCAAGGCGATGAATGCCATCGCCAAGCTGACACCAGGCTGACGTCTTGCAGGGCCCGGGCGCGTCCCCATCTTGTGATCAGCACGGGATGCGGCGATCTGCCACCCCAGGCTGGAACGGGGAGTTTGTCCGAACATGGCTGCCGAACACAGCGTCGGTTTCGAGCCGGCCGACCGGCTCGCGGAAGATCGTGAGAGCGTGCGGCGCCGCTTCTGGCGCAAGCTGAAGCGTGTCGCCGCGCAGCTGCCGTTCGCGGAGGATCTGCTCGCCGCCTATTACTGCGCCTTCGACCGGCAGACGCCGCGCCATGTCCAGGCGTCGCTGCTCGGGGCGATCGCTTATTTCATCCTGCCGTTCGATTTCGTCCCCGACGTGATGCCGATCCTCGGCTTCACCGATGACGCCGCCGTGCTCGCCACTGCGATCCGCATGGTCGCCAGCCACATCACGAACGAGCATCGCGAAGCCGCCCGCGCCGCGCTGAAGCGCGGGGTGGATGAGGTGGACGTGGAAGCCGCGCAGTAGCTGTCGCCGCATACTCCGCTGTCATTCCCCGCGAAGGCGGGGAATCCAGTACGCCGCGGCCGCCTTCCGATTGAACCATAACCGTCTCGGAATGCTGTCATGGGCCCCCCGGGGGGGGGGGGGCGGCGGGGGGGGGGGGCGGGGGTCGGGGGGGGGGGGGGGCCCCCGCGCCGTGTAGCGGGGCCCCGCCGGGGAT
>NZ_JBVVPM010000068.1:0-9798 GCF_055811255.1 Bradyrhizobium sp. MI1.11 | reverse complement strand
ACCCCTGCCCGCCGCGGCCCCGACCACATAAACCAACCCCGCGCGGGTAGTGGGCCCCGCCCCCCCGGCGGCGGGCTATGACAGCTGTGGATGGCTGCTCGCTACTTCTTTTCCGCCTGCGCCTGCGCCTTTTCCGCGTCCCACGCCTGGAATTGCTTGAACAGCGTTTCCTTATCCGCGTCGGACACTTTTGCGGCCGAGGGGCTCTGTTGCAGGAACGCCTCGAAGCGTTGCCGCGTCACCGGTTCGACGCCGTGGCGGTTGAGCCATTGCTGCGCCACCGGCAATCTGTTCCAGCCCGCCAGGGGCGCCGCGAGCGAGACCTCCTTCCACTTGGGATGGAAAGGCGGGTTCTGCAGCGTCGGGAACTTCGTGAAGAACGCGTCCACGTACAATGCAAGCTTGCGGTAGCGCTCGGTGTTGGGCGCCCAGTTGTAGGCCGCGAGCACCGCCGGCACCGCGATGGTGTCCACGCTCTCGCCCTCCTTGACTAGGTTCGGATAGTCCTTGGCGGTCAGCGTCGCCGGCAGATAGTCGCTCTGGAGGGGCTTTGCATAATCCACGGTCGCAAGGTGGAAGCGGCCGTCATTGCCGAAGGTCGAAACGGACTTGTACGGTTTGCCGCCGACCACGATGACGGCGTCGATCTCGCCGGCCTTCAGTTTCTCCATCGCGATGCGCTGCTCGACATAAACGAATTTCGCCTTGATCCCGAGCCGCTCGAACACGGTGAGCGCGGTGACGAAGGTGCCGCCGTTCGGCAGATCGACGCTTACAGTTTTGCCTTCCAGATCCTTGAGTGTCGCGACCGCTTTTGGCGCGATCACCTGCATCTCCTCGTTGTAGAGCTTCGTCACATAGGTGAATTGCTTCTTGATGTCCTTGGCAAAACCTTTGCGCTCGAGATAGTCGAGCGTATCCGCGCGCACGATTCCGAGATCGACGCCTTGCAGGAACAGGATGTCGGCAACGCTCTGCACCGAGCCTCGGCCGACGATTGGCAACACACGAATCCTGTTGCCGTCGTCGAGCACGGAGGCGAGGTCGGCGCCGAATTGCACATAGGTGCCGCCGATCGTGCCGGTGATCAACGTCACGGTGTTGGCGTTCAGCGACTGCTTGGTCGAGCTCGAACCGAACTGGAAGATGGCTTTCAGGCTGTCAGAGACCTTGGCCGGATCATATTCGGTCTGCTCGGCGCGTGCCGCGAAGGCACAGATCGTCATGATGGCGGCAAGCGCCATTCTCAAAGCGTTACGCATGATATCCCCTAAAGAGTTCTAGTTCTGAAGCTGGGCGAGGCGTTGCCGCGCCTCCGCCGATCCAAGGCCTGCGGCCTTTTGGTACCAGTCGCGCGCGGCGGTCGCGTCGGCAGCAACGCGCCGCGCGTCGCTCGTGCCCAGCACCGCCGGGTCATAGGTTTGCGCGAGCAGAAATGCAGCCGTTGCATCCTGTGCATTGGCGGCGCGTTCGAGCAGCAGGCGCGCCGCGGCAATGTCGCCGACCGCCAACAGACCGTTCGCGCGCGCCATCAGCCCAGCCAGTGTGTCGGCATCGAGCGTCTTGGCGGGCGGTGGGGGCGCAGGCGGCGCGGCGACTGGCCCGGGCGCCTGGGCTTGCAGCGCGGTTTGATAGGCAGTCGCAATCGCTTCGCGGCTCGGAGCTGAGGCTGCGGGGAGATCCTGCGCGTCAGCGCTCGCCAGCCTCGTGTTGCCCAAGCGCGCCGGGTCCTTGTACGCGGTCTGAGGCCTGTCCGGCACGTCGGCCGACGCCATGGCCTGGTCCAGCTCGGCACCCGTCGGGCTGGCAGCGTCGGCGGCGAAGAGATTGCGGAGACTGGGCTGAAACAGCGCGGCCGCAACGGCCAGCGTGGATGCGACGAGAACCGCCGCGAGAACAGGCGGGACAAATCTGAGCCGGGGACTCAACGCCCGCGCCGTATATTCGGCTGAATCCGGCACACCGAGCGGATCGGACAGGAACAGTGGAATTGGATCTTCCGGTGACAGATCGACCCGCGCGGCGCGCGCACGGATATAGGACGCGACGGCCGGATGTGATGCAGCTTGATCGGAATCGACCGATCTCGATTCCCTGGACGGGCGGTACGCCGTCGTCTCCATGGTGATGCTCCCCCTTACTAACGCAACGCTGGGGCATCCCGGCTTCAGTCTTTTTGTTGTTGTCCAGAAATGCCCCGCAAACTGGAGCCGGTAAATCGCCGTCTGAATCAGCCCAAAAAAAGTCGGCGGCTTGCGCGAATCGGGAGATATTTGGGTTTGATTGGGGCGAGGCGAAGGAATGCCCCACAATTTTGTCGGTAATGGTTGACGGGGATTGATCCGGCGGCGGCGCGGACACTGCCTGTCCCGCGCTCGCTGTCATTCTCCCCGAAGGCGGGAATCCAGTACGCCGCGGCTTCTCGATTCAATGACTGACGTCTCGGAGTACTGGATCGCCCGGTCAAGCCGGGCGATGACAGTTGAGCTCGTGGCGAGCGGCCGTACCGACACACGCCACGCCGCATAGCCTCACGGATGCAGGATCACCTTGCCCATGGCCTGACGTCCCGCCAGCACCTTCAGCGCATCCGCAGTCTGTGCCAGCGGGAAGACGCGATCGACATGCGAGGAGATCTTCCCCTCCGCTGTCCACTTCACGAGCTTCTCGAGATTCGCGCGGTTCTTTTCCGGGTTAAGTCGGGTCCACGCGCCCCAGAACACGCCGCGGATGTCGCAGCCCTTCAGCAGCGCGAGGTTCAGCGGCATCTTCGGAATGTCGCCGGCGGCAAATCCGATCACGAGGAAGCGGCCTTCCCAGGCAATCGAGCGTAGCGCCTGCTCGGCATAGGTGCCGCCCACCGGATCGAAGATGATGTCGACGCCCTTGCCGCCGGTGAGCTTTCGCAAGCCTTCCTTCAAATCTTCTTTGCGGTAATTGAGCGTGAGTTCTGCACCGTGCGCCTTCGCGAATTCGAGCTTCTCGTCCGACGACGCGCAGGCGATCACCTTCAGGCCCATCAGCTTGCCGAGCTCGCACGCGGCAAGTCCGGTGCCGCCGGCGGCGCCGAGCACCGCGAGCGTCTCGCCCGGCTTGGGGCTCGCGCGATCTTCCAGCGCATGCAGCGCGGTGCCGTAGATGATGATGATGCCGGCCGCGCGGTCATAATCGAGATTGTCGGGGATCTTCACGATCGATGCCGCAGGCAGCGCGATCTTTTCGCGCGCGCCATTGTGGCCGCAGGAAGCAACGACGCGATCGCCGACCTTCAGATCGGTCACGCCGGGGCCGATGCTCTCGATCACGCCCGCGACTTCGGCGGCCGGCGAGAACGGGAACGGCGGCTTGATCTGGTACTTGCCCTGGATCATCAGGATGTCGAAGAAGTTCAGCGCCGCAGCCTTGATCGCGATCACGGCTTCGCCGGGACCGGCCACCGGATCCGGCACGTCGGCCAGAACGAGATCGTCGGGCTGGCAATATTGCGAGCAGAGGATGGCTTTCATGGCGGCACCTTCTTGAGAAGTGAAGTACTGGGCGTTTCGAGTGGATTTATAGTTTGCCCGTTTCTGCCGGATTTAGGTGCGGGCGACAATCCGGTTTCTTTGTCTATTAGACCGCACCGGCCTATCCTCTCGTCATTGCGAGCGCAGCGAAGCAATCCAGAATCCGTGCCGCGGAAATAGCCTGGATTGCTTCGCTGCGCTCGCAATGACGGGAAGACAGAAAGGGAGGATTCAAACCATGTTTGAAACAGGCCTGCTCAAGGACAAGCGCATCCTCGTCACCGGTGGCGGTTCGGGTCTCGGTGCTGCAATGGCGCGCCGCTTCCTCGCGCTCGGCGCTGAACTCGTGATCTGCGGCCGCAAGGTCGATCGGCTCGAGGCGGCGGCGAGCGAGATGGGCGAAGAGATCGGCGGCAAAGTCACGACGATCGCCTGCGATATCCGCGATGGCACCGCCGTCGAGAGCATGATGGACGCCATCTGGCGCGAGGCGCCGCTCGATATTCTCGTCAACAACGCGGCTGCGACTTTCATCGCGCAGAGTGAGCATCTCTCATTTCGCGCTGCGGATGCGATCCTTGCGCCGACGCTGCATGGTGCGATGTATTGCACGCTTGCCGCCGGCAAGCGCTGGATCGACGGCAAGCATGGCGGCGTCGTGCTCTCGATCCTCTCGACCTCGACCATCACCGGCCGCGCCTTCACCGTGCCGTCGGCGATGGCGAAGTCGGCCGTGCTGGCGATGACCAAAAGTCTCGCCGTGGAATGGGGCCCGAAGGGCATCCGCACCGTCGCGATCGCGCCGGGACCGTTCCCGACCGCGGGCGCCTCGGGTCAGCTCCGCCCCGAGGGTCGCGACGAAGGGTGGGCCGCGCGCAACCCGATGGGACGCGCCGGCGAGCACCGCGAGCTTGCCGACCTCGCCAGCTTCCTGGTCTCCGACCGTGCCGGCTACATCAACGGCGAGATGGTGGTGATCGACGGTGGCGCGCATTTGCGCAGCTCAGGCGCCGAGGATTTGTTGCGCTGGACCGATGCGCAATGGGCGGAGCAACGCGCGGCGCGATCCCGGGCCTAGTCGCCGCGACCTTCGCTAACTGCCTTCCCAAATTGGACTTTCCCGGCTATCCCTGCCGCGGGGACAATGCGCGACCGGGCCATCTTCCAGTCACAATATTGAGGGAACCACTCCAGCATGTGGCGGGTGCTGATTTTAGCTTTGATGACGGGCGTGGCGGCCTGTGGAATCGTCGATTCCGCGCGGGCGCAGACGGCGCAGCCCGCGCCCAAAACTGCACCGAAAGAGGCCGCGCCGAAATCGGCTGCGCCGGCGACCAATACGACTGGAAAGACGGCTGCAAAGCCCGAGAGCAAGCCGGTGGCTCCGCACGCGGCGGTTGCGGGCGGCGCAGAGCCAACCCTGATTGGTCAGTTCGGCACCTGGGGCGCCTATTCGGCCGCGCCCAACGGCAAAAAGGTCTGCTTCGCGCTGGCCAAGCCGTCGTCGTCGAAGACCAACCCGCCGAATCGGCCGCGCGATCCTGCCTATGCCTTCGTCTCCACCCGCCCGGCGGAGAAGGTCAACAACGAAGTCTCGGTCATGATCGGCTACGCACTGAAGCCGGGCTCTGAATCGTCGGTCGAGGTCGGTGGCGCCGCTTTCGCCATGTACTCGCAGGGCGACGGTCTCTGGATCAAGAATGCGGCCGAGGAAGAGCGGATGGTCGAGGCCATGCGTAAATCCGCCGATCTCGTGGTCAAGGGCGTCTCGTCCAAGGGGACCGAGACCACCGACACGTTCTCGCTGAAGGGCCTCGCCCAGGCGCTCGACAAGATCGCGCAGGATTGCAGGCGTTAAGCCTGCGGTCGATAAGGTCGCAATCGGCGGTTCCGGTTGCTATATAGGGCGGACTAGACTTTCTCCCGTCATTCCGGGGCGCGCGAAGCGCGAACTATGGTGCGCAATTGCGCACCTGAGAATCTCGAGGTTCCGGGTCTGGTCCTTCGGACCATCCCGGATCGACCACCTAATCAGGCCATTCAATGCAACCGATGACCGAGCCGCACAACGCAACGCTGGTGGAGAAGACTCCGCTCGAAACCTATGTGCCGCCGGCGAGGCCCTCGCTGATCGGCCTGTCGCGCACCGAGCTTGCCGATCGTCTCGGCGAGATCGGCGTTGCACCGGCGCAGCGCAAGATGCGTGTGCAGCAGCTGTGGCACTGGATGTATTTCCGTGGCGCCCAGAACTTCGAAGAGATGACCTCGGTCTCGAAGGGCATTCGCGCCGAGCTCGCGCAACATTTCACCGTCGACCGGCCCGAAGTCGTGGCCGAGCAGATCTCCAACGACGGCACCCGCAAATGGCTGCTGCGGCTGCCGAGCGGCGACAATGTCGAGCGGGCGCATGAAGTCGAGTGCGTCTACATCCCCGAAACCGATCGCGGCACGCTGTGTGTGTCCTCCCAGGTCGGCTGCACGCTGAACTGCTCGTTCTGCCACACCGGCACGCAGCGCCTGGTGCGCAACCTCACCGCCGGCGAGATCGTGGGACAGGTGATGGTCGCACGCGATCGTCTGAACGACTGGGCCGATCGCGAAGACGGTACGCGTCGCGTCACCAACATCGTGATGATGGGCATGGGCGAGCCGCTCTATAATTTCGAAGCGGTGCGCGATGCGCTGCTCATCGTCGGCGACAACGAAGGCATCGGCATCTCCCGCCGCCGCATCACGCTGTCGACCTCGGGCGTGGTGCCGAACATCGTGCGCGCGGGCGAGGAGATCGGCGTGATGCTCGCGATCTCGCTGCATGCGGTGCGCGACGAGCTGCGCAACGAGCTGGTGCCGCTCAACCGCAAATATCCGATCAAGGAATTGCTGCAGGCCTGTCGCGACTATCCCGGCGCCTCGAACGCGCGTCGCATTACCTTCGAATATGTGATGCTCAAGGGCGTCAACGATTCGCTCGATGACGCCAAGCTGCTGGTGAAGATGCTCAAGGGCATTCACGCCAAGATCAATCTGATCCCGTTCAACCCCTGGCCCGGCACCGCCTATGAATGCTCGGACTGGGACCAGATCGAAAAGTTCTCCGAATACGTCTTCAACGCGGGCTATTCCTCGCCGGTGCGCACCCCGCGCGGCCGCGACATTCTCGCCGCCTGCGGCCAGCTGAAGTCGGAGACCGAAAAACTCTCCGCCAGGGAACGCCAGACGCTGCGCGCCATGGCGATGACGGACTAGCTTGGTAGGTGCACTGTGTTGCTTCCCCGTCATTGCGAGGAGCGCAGCGACGAAGCAATCCAGACTGCCTCCGCAGACGCATTCTGGATTGCTTCGCGTCGCTCGCAATGACGGTAACGTTGGCTTCCTCTGCATGTCCTTGATCGGCCGCCTCATCGTCATCTTCATCGGCTTTCTCGCCGCCTGCTTCGTCGGCGGCATGATCGTCGTCATCGCGCTGTTGTTTCCGGAGTTCGCCGATCTCGGCGCCGGTCCCGTCGATCAGGGCACGATCGACATCCTGCTCGGGTTCGGTTTCATCTTCGTCTCTGGCTTTGCGCTTGTGCCGGCGGCGGTGATCGTCGCGATCACCGAGGCGCTCTACATCCGCAGTGCTCTCACCTATGCCGTCGGCGGCGGCCTCGTCGGCCTCGCCTGCTATCTCGGCCTCATTCCCTTTCACTCCGACACCTTGCAGTTCGAAGGCATCGTGCGCCGCCATCTCGAGATCATGACCGGCGCCGGCATCGTCGCCGGTGTCGTCTACTGGCTGGTCGCCGGTCGCAATGCCGGTGCCTGGCGCAATCCGCCGCTGCCGCGTAAGCCGCCTCCGCCGCTGCCCTCGAATTCAAGGCCGGATTGAGGTGCCGTCATTGCGAGGAGCGAAGCGACGAAGCAATCCAGACTATCGCCGCGGATGGATTCTGGATTGCTTCGCTTCGCTCGGAATGACGGATTCCAGGGTTTTCATCCCCTTCCCACTCGGCTAAACCGCGCGCCATGAACCGGACCGGACTCTTCATTGCCCTGGCGCTGTGGCTCGTGATCGGCGTCGTTTTCGGCCTTTATCCCGAGCTTGATCTCAAGCTCGCCGCGCTGTTCTTCGACCCTGAGACCAAGACATTTCCGCTCAAGCTGAACGGCTGGGCCAGCTTTGCGCGGGACGCCGCGATGTGGGTTGCCTGGGCGTTCGTGCTGCCTGCGCTGGTCGCGCTTGTGGTCAAGATGTTCAAGCCCGACCGGCCGCTGATGGTCTCGGGGCGCGCGATCGTCTTCCTGCTGGTCACGATCATCATGTCGGCCGGCATCCTCACCAATTTCGCCTTCAAGTCCTATTGGGGCCGGCCGCGTCCGGTGGTGGTGACGCAGTTTGCCGGCGACCAGCAATTCGTGCCGTGGTGGGACCCACGCGGCGGTTGCGCGCGCAACTGCTCGTTCTTCTCGGGCGAGGGCGCGACCGCGTTCTGGACGCTGGCGCCGGCCGCATTGGCACCGCCGCCGTGGCGCCCGCTCGCTTATGCCGGAGCCGTGATGTTCGGCCTCGTGACCAGCGGGCTGCGGATGGCATTTGGCGGCCACTTCTTCACCGACGTGTCGATCGCAGGCCTCGTCACCTTCGTCGTGATCTGGTTTGCCTACGCGCTGATTTACCGCTGGCCGCGGACCCGGTTTTCGGACGAGGCGGTCGATGCCGCCTTGACCCGCCTGAACATGCCTGCCTACCGGCTGCGCCAGCGCCTGTTCGGCCGCAAGACGGGGCCCGAGCCGTCAGTTTGAGCCATTAAAGGGGTGCCGAGCCCCGCGAAATTTGATATTCGCGCGGTCAACCCGTGAAACGACATCCGCCCTTCGAGACCGATTGGAAGCCCCATGACCACGATCCTGAAAAGCCTGCCCAAGGGTGAGAAAGTCGGCATCGCTTTTTCGGGCGGCCTCGACACGTCAGCGGCGCTGCTCTGGATGAAGCAGAAGGGCGCGCGCTGCTACGCCTATACCGCCAATCTCGGCCAGCCCGATGAGGCCGACTACAACGAGATTCCGCGCAAGGCGATGGAGTTCGGCGCGGAGAAAGCGCTGCTGGTCGATTGCCGCACGCAGCTCGTCCATGAAGGCATCGCCGCGATCCAGTCCGGCGCCTTTCATATCTCCACCGGCGGCATCACCTATTTCAACACCACGCCATTGGGGCGCGCCGTCACCGGCACGATGCTGGTCGCGGCGATGAAGGAGGACGGCGTCAACATCTGGGGCGACGGCTCGACCTTCAAGGGCAACGACATCGAGCGCTTCTATCGCTACGGCCTGCTGACCAATCCGGGCCTGCGCATCTACAAGCCCTGGCTCGACCAGCAGTTCATCGACGAGCTCGGCGGCCGCGCCGAGATGTCGGCGTTCATGACGGCGCAGGGCTTTGCCTACAAGATGAGCGCCGAGAAGGCATATTCGACCGACAGCAATCTGCTCGGCGCGACGCACGAGGCCAAGGATCTCGAAAGCCTCGACAGCGGCATCAAGATCGTCAACCCGATCATGGGCGTGCCGTTCTGGCGTGACGACTGCAACGTCAAGGCCGAGAAGGTCGTGGTGCGATTCGAGGAAGGCCAGCCGGTCGCGCTGAACGGCCAGACCTTCTCTGATCCCGTCGCGCTGTTCCTCGAAGCCAACGCGATCGGCGGCCGCCACGGCCTCGGCATGAGCGACCAGATCGAGAACCGCATCATCGAGGCCAAGAGCCGCGGCATCTATGAAGCGCCCGGCATGGCGCTGCTGCACATCGCCTATGAGCGCCTCGTCACCGGCATCCACAACGAAGACACCATCGAGCAGTACCGCATCAGCGGCATGCGCCTGGGACGTCTGCTCTATCAGGGCCGCTGGTTCGATTCGCAGGCCCTGATGTTGCGCGAGACCGCGCAGCGCTGGGTCGCCCGCGCCGTCACCGGCGAGGTCTCGCTGGAGCTGCGCCGCGGCAACGACTACTCGATCCTCAACACGGAAAGCCCGAACCTGACCTATGCGCCGGAGCGGCTTAGCATGGAAAAGGTCGAGGACGCGGCGTTCACGCCGGCCGATCGCATCGGTCAGCTCACCATGCGCAACCTCGACATCAACGATACCCGCGCCAAGCTGAAGCTCTACAGCGACACGGGCCTGCTGTCGGGCAGTGAAGGCTCGCAGATCTTCCGGCTGGAGAACGACAAGGGCTGAAGCGTAGCAACCATTAAAGGCTAGGCGGCTTTTTCGATCCAGGGCGTGCCCCGTTGCACGACAGTATTGGCGTAGATCA